>JBIIGJ010000099.1:0-12648 GCA_044236455.1 Pirellulales bacterium | reverse complement strand
GGCGTTCCCACTGAAGTGCCCATCGCCACGAAGGCCACTTTCAGCCGGCCGCTCGCGGACCTAAACTCCCCCCATGGTCACGATCATCGACTACGGCAGCGGCAACCTCCGCAGCGTGCAGAAGGCGCTGGAGCGGATTGGCGTGGAGGCCCGCATCACCGACGACCCGAACGTCGTGGCTGAGTCCACGCGTCTCGTGCTGCCTGGAGTCGGTGCCTTCGGCGATGCCATCCGGGCGCTCCGCGGCCGCGGCCTGGTGGAGCCGATCCTTGCGCACATCCGTGCCGACAAGCCGTTTCTCGGAATCTGCATGGGCCTGCAACTCCTGTTCGAGAGCGGTTCGGAGGGCGGCCATCACGAGGGGTTGGGTATCCTGCCCGGCGAGGTGACCCGGTTCGAGTTGCCCCCAGGCATGAAGATTCCGCACATGGGCTGGAACCAGGTCGCCTGGCGGACCGGCGGTGCAGCGCAGCCCGTCGGGGGCGATGGCGAGCACTTCTATTTCGTCCATTCCTATGTGGCGCGTCCCCGCGATGAATCGGTCATCGCCGCCACCAGCGACTATGGCGGCCCGTTCTGCGCGGCGGTGGCCCGTGGGCGGCTGTTCGCCACGCAGTTTCACCCCGAGAAGAGCCAGGCGGCGGGGATGGACCTGCTGCGTGCTTGCATGAGGAACCCCTGACTATGGAACTCTGGCCCGCCATCGATCTCCGCGGCGGCAGGTGCGTACGGCTGCTGCAGGGTGATTACGACCGCGAGACGGTGTTTGGCGACGATCCCGTGGAAATGGCCCGTCGGTTCGCGGCAGGCGGTGCTCGCCGCCTGCACATCGTCGATCTCGATGGCGCGAAAGAGGGAACGCCGGTGCAGGCTGAACTCGTAGCCCGCATGGTGGCGGCAGCGGGAGTGCCGTGCCAGCTCGGCGGTGGGATTCGTTCGGTCGACACGGCCCGGGGCTACGTGGCCGCAGGCGTGCACCGCCTCGTTGTGGGCAGCGTCGCGATCGAAAATCCCGCTCTGCTCGCGGAACTGGCCCATGCGTTCCCGGGGCAGATCGTGCTCGGGCTCGATGCGCGGGATGGAAAGGTTGCCGTGCGTGGCTGGCTCGAGACCAGTGCGCTCGGGGCGATCGATGTCGCGAAGCGGCACGAGCAACTGCCGCTGGCTGGAATTGTTTACACCGACATTGCCAAGGACGGCATGATGGCCGGGCCGAATGTTCCGGCCCTCGCGGAGATGGTTCGAGCGGTCCGGCTCCCCGTCATCGCCTCGGGGGGCGTGTCGAATGCCGGCGACATTCGGCAGGTGGCGGCCGTCTGTGCCGCCGGTTGCATCGTGGGACGGGCACTCTACGAGGGCAGTCTGACGCTGGCTCAAGCGGCCGAAGCTGCCGGCGAACGGGCCGCTTTCGGCGGCGGCTGAGAGCCCGCCGGGCCTTCCCAGCCTGCCGGGCTTTCCGGGGGCTGACGCGGCGCCGGTCTTTTTGCGGCAAAAGCTGGAAGAACCCTCAATTTCTGCAGGGTTTCGCGTCGACCGTTGGAGGGTCCGGTTTGCTGCGGCCACAGGCCGTCTCTACGATCGACTCCCATGGCCACTGACATTCGCATCAAGGAACAGCTGCCGGAACTCACGCGACGGATCGTCGAGACGTATCACGATGTCCCGACGATCCACTATCTCGGCCACTGCCCGTTGCCGAACTACGAGGCGATCGTGTCGGCCTGCGAGGATCTCAAGGAGATTCTCTATCCCGGGTACCGCCGTCGCGAAAACCTGCACATGGGCAACGTGACCTATCACGTGGGCGACCTGGTGGACGGGCTGCATGACAAGCTCACCACCCAGATCGGCCGGGCCCTGCGGCACAGCCTCTCGGCGCAGCGGGCGGCCACTGAGCAGGGCGTTGATCCGCCGGCGGTGTCAGACGCCGTGCAGCATTGCACCGAGGAGGGGGATTTCGAGGCGCTTGGACAGGCCAAGGCGGTCGAGTTTTTGGAACGGATTCCCGACCTCCGTAGGGTCCTCGCCACCGACGTCCAGGCTGCCTACGACGGAGATCCGGCCGTCCGCACGCTGGACGAAGTGATCTTCTGCTATCCCGGCCTCGAAGCCGTTACGATCCATCGGCTGGCCCACATGCTGCACCGCCTGCAGGTCCCGCTCATCCCCCGCATGATGGCTGAATGGGCCCATGCGAGGACTGGCATCGACATCCATCCCGGGGCGACGATCGGCGACCATTTCTTCATCGACCATGGCACGGGTGTCGTGATCGGCGAAACCTGCGAGATTGGTAGCCGCGTGAAGCTCTATCAGGGCGTGACGCTCGGGGCCCTCTCGTTTCAGACCGATGCCGATGGGCATCTCGTGCGGGGCACGAAGCGCCATCCCACGATCGAGGACCGCGTGGTCATCTACGCCAACGCCACGGTCCTCGGCGGGGCAACACGAATCGGTCACGACTCGGTGATCGGCAGCAATGTCTGGCTGACGCGGTCGGTGGATCCACACACGACGGTCGTGCTCGAACGGCCAAAACTCCGCATGCGCGGCGAAGTTTCGCCGCCGGACTGGGATTATCAGATCTGAATTCACGTGGAAAAAGCCACCCCTGGCATTTCTCCGCTCCCGTCGGCCGGTGGGAATGCGATGATTCCGCACCGGCGGGACGGCAGAAGTCTCGTCGCGACACGACGACGGTGCGGCCTAGCGGCTGCGTTCGGCGATTCGCACGACTTCGCGGGCCGTGGCTTCGGCCTGCATCTTCGTGGCGATCGCTTCGTTCCCCGTGGCTGTCGTGCGACGGATCGTTTCCAGTTCCTCCCGTGCCTGGGCAAGATCGATCTTCTCGGCGGGGATGGCCCGCTGTGTGATCACCGTGACAGCGTCGTGGCCAACCTCGACGAATCCACCCTCGACGAACACGCGTCGCACGGCATCGGCCGCCCCACCCTGTTCGCCGCTGATGCGGACCTCACCCGACCCGAGGCGGCCAATAAAGGGCGCATGGCCGCGGGACACGCCTCGCTGGCCGTCGAACAAAGGCAGCGTGACGGAACGCGCCCGGGTGTCGAGGCTCGTCATTTCTGGGGTCACGATGACACAGCGCACGCCGCTGGCGTTGCCGTCTCGCCCCGTTCCTGATCCAGTTGTCTCGGCCATCATGTGTGTTTCCTAGTGGGTCGCCTGTCCGCGGGCACCAGCCTCAGCCTTTGGCGGCCATCTTCTTGGCCTGCTCCTCGGCCTGCTCGATCGGGCCGACGTACATGAAGGCTTGCTCGGGCAGGTGATCCCACTTGCCGTCGGCGATCTCTTCGAACGACCGGATCGTATCGGCGAGGCTCGTGATCTCGCCGGGTTTTCCAGTGAACACTTCGGCCACGAGGAACGGCTGCGACAGGAATCGCTCCATGCGACGGGCCCGGTGCACGACCAGTTTGTCCTCCTCGGACAGTTCGTCGACGCCCAGAATGGCGATGATGTCCTGCAGTTCGCGATACCGCTGCAGCGTCCGCTGCACGCGGCGGGCGATCTTGTAGTGCCGTTCGCCCACGTACTGGGGATCGAGGATGCGGCTCGACGAGGCGAGCGGATCAACGGCCGGGTAGATGCCCTTCTCGGAGATCGAACGCTCCAGATAGAGGAAGGCGTCGAGGTTGCCGAAGGCCGTCGCCGGTGCCGGGTCGGTAGGATCGTCGGCCGGCACGTAGACGGCCTGCACCGAGGTGATGGCACCCTTTGCGGTCGAAGTGATCCGCTCCTGCAGCGCGCCCATCTCCGTGGCCAGCGTCGGCTGGTATCCCACGGCGCTCGGCATGCGGCCCAGGAGGGCACTCACCTCACTGCCAGCCTGCGAGAAGCGGAAGATGTTGTCGACGAAGAGCAGCGTGTCGGCACCGGTCGTGTCACGGAAATACTCGGCCATTGTCAGGGCCGAGAGGGCCACGCGGAGGCGGGCTCCCGGTGGTTCGTTCATCTGGCCGAACACCATGCAGGTCTGTTCGATGACGCTGCGGCCGGTGTCGCCGATCTTGGCCTCCTGCATCTCGAGCCAGAGGTCGGTGCCTTCACGGGTGCGCTCGCCGACGCCGGCGAACACCGAGTAACCACCGTGGGCGCTCGCAATTCGCGCGATGAGTTCCGTGAGGATGACCGTCTTGCCCAGACCGGCACCACCGAAGAGGCCGGCCTTGCCGCCGCGAACGAACGGCGTCAGGAGGTCGATCACTTTGATGCCCGTCTCAAAAAGCTCGGTCTTCGTGGACAGTTCGGTGACAGGTGGCGGATCGCGATGAATCGGCCACCGTTCCGCCGTCTTGACCTCGCCGCGATTGTCGATCGGTTCGCCGAGCAGGTTGAAGACCCGCCCGAGCGTGGCCGGTCCCACCGGCACGGAGAGCGGGCCGCCGGTGTCGACAACGTCCGCCCCCCGAATGAGCCCGTCGGTACTGCCAAGCGCTACGCACCGCACCTTGCCGCCACCGAGGTGCTGCTGCACCTCGCCAACGAGGTGCAGCGAAACCCCCTTCTTCTCACTGTCGATGCGGACGGCGTTGTAGATCGCGGGAATGCCGTCTTCCGCGAACTCGACGTCAAAAGTCGAGCCGATCACCTGCGTGACGTGTCCGATGTTCCTGCCTGCTGCCTTGGTCGCCGTCGCCATGATGGTTCCTGTTCGTGTAACGATCGAAAGAGAGATTGTGTTGGAAGGGATGTCTTGGTTGCGATGTACTGGTTGGGATGTCCGAGGCTGCTTTTTGCCTGCGTGCTACTGCTTGAGGGCCTCGACGCCGCCGAGGATCTCCATGATCTCGCCCGTGATCTGCGACTGCCGGGCGCGGTTGTATCTGCGGGATAGGTTCTTGATCAGGCCGGCGGCGTTTTCACTGGCAGCCTTCATGGCGACCATGCGGGCCACCTGTTCGCTCACGGCGGCGTCCAGAAAGCACTTGAAAAGCCGCGAGAGAAAACTCGCCGGCAGGATCTCTTCGAGAATGCTCTCGGCCGAGGGATAGAACTCGTATTCCTGCGACGCGAGTTTGGCCGCGGGGCTGGCCACGGCGGCAGTGCCCGCTGTCGTCGCTCCAACGGCCTCCGGGGC
Source organism: Pirellulales bacterium (assembly GCA_044236455.1). Classification (GTDB taxonomy): domain Bacteria; phylum Planctomycetota; class Planctomycetia; order Pirellulales; family UBA1268; genus CAMCQY01. The sequence continues at coordinate 7,547 of JBIIGJ010000099.1, read as the reverse complement.
CTTGAGCGGAAGGAGCATCTCCGTGACGGCCTCCTGCCTGGCGATGCTGTGAAACCGAGTATAGACGACGTCGAGACGATCGATTTTCCCAGCAGCGTAGGCCTCGAGATAAGCCCGGCCGATCGGCATCACGGCGTCGAACGCGGGTTTGTCCTCAAACGACGTGTAGCGTTCGTCCATGTCGATGCCGCGGAACTTAAGGGCCGAAATGCCCCGCTTTCCTGATACGGCCACGTCGGTGTCGACTCGCTCGCTCTTCCACTGGCCGAGGATCGCCACAGCCTGCCGGACGATGTTGGAGTTGTAGCCGCCGCACAGGCCGCGATTGCCAGAGAGCACGAGCACGGCGGTGCGTTTCGTCGGCCGGACGTCGAGCAACGGGTGCACGACGTCGGCGCCGACGCTGGCGATGTTTTCCAGGATCTTCACCAATTGCTTGGTGTAGTCACGCGCCGCCACTGACCGGTCCATCGCCTTCTTGAATCGCGCGGTGGCGATCAGCTCCATCGTGCGCGTGATCTTGCGGATGTTCCGTACGGAACGCCTGCGTCGATCGAGTGCTCTCGCCTTAGCCATGCTGTTAAACCTTCAATCTGGTTCGCAACTACTTCGCCGCACCGGCCAGCGCGCGCGTGCCGCCCTTCACGTCCCACTGCCGTTTGAACTCGGCGATCGCCGCCTCCAGTTGCCGCTCCGATTCGGCGTCGAGTTCCTTCGATTGCACGATCTTGGCCCGGAGCTCCGGGATCTGATCGCGGATGAAGGTGAGGAAACTCTTTTCCCACTCGGCGACCTCTTCGCGTTTCACGGCGTCCAGGTGTCCCCGGGTGCCGGCGTAGATGGAGAGCACCTGGTCGACCACGTCCATCGGCTGATACTGGCCCTGCTTGAGCAGTTCCACCATGCGGTAGCCGCGGTCGAGCCGCGACTGCGTGGCCGCGTCGAGGTCGGTGCCGAGCTGGGCGAATGCTTCCAGTTCGCGGAAGCTCGCCAGGTCGAGACGCAGACCGCCGGCCACCTTCTTCATGGCCTTCGTCTGGGCCGCACCACCGACGCGCGACACCGAGATGCCCACGTTCATGGCAGGACGCTGCCCGGCGAAGAAGAGGTCCGGCTGCAGGTAGATCTGGCCGTCGGTGATCGAAATCACGTTGGTTGGGATATAGGCCGAAACCTCGCCCTCGAGGGTCTCGATGATCGGCAGCGAGGTGAGCGACCCGCCCCCCTTCTCCTTCGAGAGCTTTGCCGACCGCTCCAGCAGGCGGCTGTGGGCATAGAACACGTCGCCCGGATACGCCTCACGCCCCGGCGGACGCCGCATCAGCAGCGACAGTTGGCGATAGGCGGTGGCCTGCTTCGAAAGATCGTCATACACGATCAGCGCGTGTTCGCCGTTGTACATGAAGTACTCGGCCATCGCGGTGCCGGAGTAGGGGGCGATGTATTGCAGCGGAGCCGCGGTGCTGGCCCCGGCCACGATCACCGTGGTGTAGTCCATCGCGCCGTATTTCCGCAGGATGTCGATGGCGACGGCCACCGATGAATCCTTCTGGCCGACGGCGACGTAAAAGCACTTCACGCCGCTGTTCTTCTGGTTGATGATCGCGTCGATGCCGATGGCCGTCTTGCCCGTCTTGCGGTCGCCGATGATCAGTTCTCGTTGGCCGCGGCCAATCGGAGTCATGGCGTCGATCGCCTTGATGCCGGTCTGGAGCGGCTCGCGGACCGGCTGCCGGTCGGCCACGCCGGGCGCGAGCGTTTCGACGGGGCGGCGATGTTCGGTAACCACCGGCCCCTTGCCGTCGAGCGGATTACCGAGCGGGTCGAGCACACGGCCGATCACGGCCTCGCCCACTGGCACGCTCAACAGCTTGCCGGTGCTTCGCACCTCGTCGCCCTCGGTCACCTTCAGGTAGTCGCCGAGAATGATCACGCCGACGGAGTTTTCCTCGAGGTTGAACGCCAGTCCGGTGACGCCGCCGGGAAACTCGACCATTTCACCGGCCATCACGCCGGAAAGGCCCCAGACCCGCGCGATGCCGTCACCGACCTCGAGCACGCGACCCACTTCGCGTACGTCGATGCCAGACTCGAAACGGTCGATCTCCTCACGCAGTACCGAGGCGATCTCGTCCGTATTGAATTTCATGAATGCTCCTCTGCTTCAGTCGACCCCTGAGCCGTACAAGGCTCGTGGCCACGGAATGGTCATAGACGGTGTCGGCGATCCGCACGATGAGGCCGCCGATCAGTTCGGAATTGACGATGAAGGTCGGGTTGACGTTCGTGCCGACGGCTTTTTCGACCGCGGCCACGATCTGGCTCTGCTCGGACGCGTCGAGCGGCACCGCCGTGGTGAACGTGGCTTGGTGGCGACCCTCCAGTTCGTTGGCGTGCCGCTCCGCGGCCGCCACTACCTGGGACAGGATGCCCAGCCGCCCGTGCCGTGCCAGCACGTGGAGCGTGTGCAACGTGGTGGGTAGCACCCGTCCGGCACAGATCCTGTTGATGACGGCCGACTTCTCCTCGGGAGTCACCCTCGGCGAGTCGAAGACGATCGCGGCCTTCGGCACCTTCGGGAGCACCTCACAAACGATCGCCCGAAGTTCCTCGAGCACTTCACGGCGACACTGCTTCCGGTCGGCAGCCTCGATGATCGCGTGCGCATACACCTTCGACAGCCGCTCAACGCCGACGTCGGTTGGGCCGTCGCCGGCATGGTCGGCCGGTCGCGGGGCGTGTGGTTGTTCGTGGGACGCGCTGGTCATGGGAGTCTGGCCTCAGTTCACGCTCGGTTTGGTGCCAAGGCTCGCAACCGAATCGCGGACGAGCCTGGCCTGATCGTCGCGGCCCAACTTCTCGCGGAGAAACTTCCCCGCGACCTCGACGGCCAGATCCCCTGCCCGATCGGCAATGGCCGCCAGCGCCTCATCCTTGGCGAGGCCGATTTCGTGGCGGGCGCGGACCTTCTCGTCCTCGGCCGCCTTGCGGGCCTCGGCAACGATCGTTTGTCGTGTGACATCGGCGTCGCGTCGGGCCTCCTCCAGCATGCCGCGAACCTCGTCGGCCGCCTCGGCCAACCGACGTTCATACGACGCCAGCATCCGCTTGGCATCTGCATTCGCCGCCTGTGTGGACGCGATCATGTCGGCGATTCCCTGCTCACGCTTTTCGAGCCCCGCCATGATCGGCTTCCAGGCGAACTTCGTGAGCAGGCCGAGCAGGGCTAGAAAGACGGCGAATGACCAGACAGCCAGGTCGGTCTGAAACCAGGCCGGACTCTCGAAGGCTTTCAGGCTCGTGCCGGCGGGAGGATTGTGGCCGATTTCCGGAAGATGTCCGTGGTCACTATGGGCGGCATGTTCGGCATGATGCCCATCGGCATGCTGGCCATCAGCGGCCAACGCAGATCCGCTCAGCAGAAGCCCGCACAGCATGATCGCCGCAGCGGCGATCCGCAGGCACGCTCCAAAACGCTCACTGCGAATGGAATGAATCTGGTTCAAGTTCTTTCTCCGCACGGTTGGTCCGGCATCGGGTTCAGGTTTTGTTTCTTGCGGCCCAGGGCTGCTGTTTCTTGCGGCCGTTTGCGGGCCGCTGTTTCTTGCGGCCGTGGGTGGCCGCCAACCTCCGCGTGTCCCGCGCGAGGCGGGGAGCTGTGTCGCTCCCCGCCTGCGACGGCGGAACTTCGGAGTCCGGGGGCCACGGCCGTCACCGGCTTGCAGGCACCCGGAACGTGACAGGACTCACTTCTGCGAGCAGATGAACAACGCGTAGAACGTGAAGCCTTCGATGAGGGCGGCCGCAATGATCATGGCCGTCTGGATGCTGCCCGAGACTTCCGGCTGACGGGCCATGCTCTCGTAGGCGGCCGAGGCGAGCTTGCTGATACCGTAGGCGGCACCGATGACGACCAGGCCGACGCTGAACGCTGCGGAGAGGTCGATGAGCGAACGGCCACCGGCGGCTTCTTGGGCGCTGGCAATGTCGGCGCACAGCACCGTCACGAGAACGGCTGCAAGGGTGGAGAGCGTACGGAACGAAGTGAGGGATCGGATCATCACGGGATCAAGCTCCTTGGATAACGAGGGACCGGACAAACGTCCGGCGTAGGGAAACGAAAAACTGGGAAAACGGTGACCGAAGTTCTACGGAAATCCTGGGTAGATGGAAATCCTGGGTGTACGGAATCGTGTTGATCGTGCAGGGGCACTCAATGCTGGTGGACGGAGGCCCCGATGAACAGCGCGGAAAGGAAGGTGAAAATATAGGCCTGCAGGAAGGCGACAAAGAGTTCCAGCACGCTGAACAGCGTGCAGCTCACCACGCTGATCCCCGTGACCGTGGCCCACATGCCCATCGAGTATGACGCGGCGGCCGAGATCAGCCCCATGATGCCGAGCAGCACCAGGTGGCCGGCGACCATGTTGGCCAGAAGCCGCACGGCGAGGATCAGGTGCTTGATGCACAGTCCGAGCATTTCGATGGCGAAGATCATCGGCTTGAGCAGGATCGCCAGCGGCAGCGGCAGGTCCATCGACGGCACTTGGTTGCCAAAGAACCCAAGGAACCCGAACTTCGCCATTCCCGCCGCGACCACCGTGGCGAACGTCACGCCCGCGAGGGCGAGCGTGACGGAGAACGAGGCCGTAGGCGAACCTGCCCAGGGCACCATGCCGAGCAGATTGCAGCCGAGGACGAAGAAAAAGAGCGTCAACAGCAGCGGCACGAAACGGTCGCCGTCGTGATGTTCAAGGACTGCGTGTGCCGTCGCTCCAGTGCCGTGAGGTTCGTGGCCGTGGGAATGGCCGGCATCTGCGTGGTCGTCGTGCGCGTGGTCGTCGTGATGGTCATGGCTGTCGATCGCCGGCCGAGCGATCTGGTCGCGAACGAAGAGAATCATCGATTCGAAGAGATTGGCGAACCAGCCTTGTGGAGCAGCGCCCGAACGCAGTACCGCGGCCAGGCGAGTGAACAGAAGGAACAGGATGCCGGCGAGCACCAGTTCCAGGATCATGTACTTCGAGATGCCGAATCCCGATTTCATCGAGAACAGGCTGTCGAGCGTGCCGAACGGCTGAGGGATCAGGATCTTTCCGTCCATCGCCTGATTGAACTCGGCAACGTCAGTGATGTCGGGGCGGCCGTCCCGCAGGAACTGCGGCACGTCGTTGAGCGTTGCCCAGCCCTGCCGCCACATCGCCTTCGGCACTTCGAAGAAGTAGCTGTCTTTCAGGTGGTAGATCGGGTTGTGGTCGGACATCGGGGCCTTGATTCCGGGGCCTGGTTCCTTGGCTACCGTCGGCTTGCGGACGCGACAGGCGTTCTCAACGCGGGACGCAGAGTGTGGTGGAAAACGGTCGCTTCCGTCAATTCACAGTTTTTTTGCCGCTGATCCCGGCGAGATTCCGGCTCCCTATGATGTGCAGAACAATGTCGGTGGCAAGGAGCGCGAGGTAAAAAAACAGCAGGAACCCGTTGGCGCCGGCCTCGCGGAGACCACTGCCCTCCGACTGCAGCCAGCCCAGGGCGGCCAGCGGCAGAAAAATCCGCAGCGTCACGGCCCCGAGGCCCTTTGCCACGCCGTTGGCCGGATTCGTGGCCGGCCAACGGGCGATGAGCCAGCCTCCGAAGGACCCGACGAGACAGACCGCGGCCGCGAAGCCGACCGCTTCGCCCAGGCGTGGTTGATCCCCCCCGATCGCGATCGCCAAGCCGGCCGCCGCGGCGAGCACGGTCGCCAGAGCCGCGGTGCCGATCAGGGTCCAGCCGAAGTCCGAAGGCCGTTGTGGTGCGGTCACCGGTTTTTTCTCCCGCCGAGTTGCACCAGCCACGTCAACCCGATGATGAATCCCAGCACCAGCCCGGCGGGCCCCAGAAACCGAGTGCCAAATCGGGTGTCGAGCCAGTTGCCGGCCACGGCGGGCAGGAACATCGCGAGGCCGATGGCTATGATCCGCGAGGCCCAGGCCAGCGCCTCGCCAACTGACGAGCCTGTCTGTTGCTGCCGGTGTTCCGGTCGGTGTTCCGGTGGTTCGACCATCGGCGAAGTGTACCACCGCCCGCTCACGTCGAGGCGTGTACGTTTTCATTCCCTCCGGGGTATCGTATGGCAGGCTCCGGCTGACTCGCGGGGTATGGCTCGAGCCCATTCCATTGATGTCGGGTTGGCACGCATGGCCCATCGCAAACACCGCCGCCGCCGTCGTCACCGCCGCGGTGATGCCGTTGCCAGCGGTGCCGGGGCAGCGGCGGGCCAGCCAGCATCGACCCTGCGGATGCTCGGCTGCGACGGCGAAACCTGCCAGGAAACAGTCGTCCTGCGGCCGGAGGAACTCGCCGTCGCCCGCGAGAAGTGGCCGGTGGTCTGGATCGACATCGAGGGGTTGGACGATGCCGAATCAATCCGCATGATCGGCGACGTGTTTCAGATCGGCGAGTTGGCGCTCGAGGATGCGACGACCCCGGACGAGCGGCCCAAGGTGGAGGTGTTTGGGCACCAGGTGCTCGTGGCGGTGCGGATGGCGAGGTTTGACGGCGACGCGATCGTCACCGACCCGGTCTGCATCTTCCTGGGCGACCGTTACCTGATCACGTTCCGCGACCGGCTCACCCACGACGGCTTCAACGGCGTCCGGCAGCGGATCCGCCACGGCCGCACGCGGATCGGCCATCAGAACGCCGACGCCCTCTGTGCCCTCCTGCTCGACGCGGTAGTGGATGGCTATTTTCCGGTGCTGGAGCAGTTTGGCGACCGGCTCGAATCGCTCGAGGACGAGGCGATGAACAGCCCCAGCCGCGACTCGCTGGTGCGGATCCACGATGCCCGCAACGATCTGATGACGCTCCGCCGCGCTCTCTGGCCCACCCGCGATGTTCTCCATGCCCTCGGCCGTGAGCCGACCCCCTTCGTCGGTGACCACGCGCGGACCCACTTTCGGGACTGCTACGACCACACGATGGAACTCCTTGACCTTATGGAGAACTATCGCGAGATCGGTGCGGATCTGCGCGATATCTATCTGGCGAGTCTCAACAACCGCATGAACGACGTGATGAAGGTGTTGACGGTCATCGCCACGATCTTCATGCCGCTCACTTTTATCACCGGTTACTACGGCATGAACTTCGACACCAGTTCTCCCTGGAACATGCCGTTGCTTCGGTTTCGGTACGGCGGCCTCGTTGCCGCGGCGCTGATGGTGGCGACGACCGTGGGCATGGTGTGCCTCTTTTGGCGACGCGGTTGGCTGAAGCGTTGGCACTAGCTTCACGCAAAACGGGCCATCGCTTCACACAAAACGGGCCATCCATGGCCCCGTTTTGCGTGGCGGGCCTCCGCCCGCTGGCGCTGAGCCGGGCTTCCGGCCCGGCAACGCAAGGGTGCGCTGTCGGCGCGTGAGGTGAGTTGCAAGGCCAGCCCACCGGCGCGTGAGGCACAAACACGAGGGCCGTCTGCAAGGCCAGCCCACCGGCGCGTGAGGCACAAACACGAGGGCCTTCTGCAAGGCCAGCCCACCGGCGCGTGAGGCACAAACACGAGGGCC
>JBIIGJ010000189.1:0-4768 GCA_044236455.1 Pirellulales bacterium | reverse complement strand
CCGGCGTCCTGCCCGGCCGCCTGCCTTGCCGCCAGATCATGCCCGCGGTTGAAGACGACCGGGCCCGAGGCGTTCCAGTAGCAGTTGGACTTCGTGACGACCTGATTCGTCCAATCAGTATGCCTGATGAGCGGCGCGGACGAATTCCACCAGACGATGTTTTTCTCGAATCGGAAGCTCGTGTGGTCTTCGACGCGGGTCCGCTGGAGCTGCCAGTCGCGGGCCATCGCGAAGACGTTGTTCTCAATAGCATTGTCGCGGCCGTAGTGCTGGTGGAAGCCGCCCGAACTCGTCCGGTAGACAAGATTCTTCCGCATCACGATGCCGGTCGAGCCCTCGTCGGTGTAGAGCCCCCAGCCTCCATAGTCGCGGCTGACGATGTCGTGGATCACGTTGCCCTCCACGACCGTGCCGGGCGAGATACCCAGCGTGTAGACGCCCCCCATGTCGGAGAGCACGCCGTGGCCGATGTCGTAGATATGGTTGTGGGCGATTCGGTTGTGGTGGGCCGGGCTCGGCCCATAGCCCCATGTCCAGCCGACCGACACGCCGGTGTAGGTGAGATCGTGGATGTCGCAGTGCTCGACGGTGCAGCCCGCGGCATGGCCGATCCAGACGCCCACCGCCGCGGGATGCAGCCGGCCGCCATGGGCGATCGTGGTGTCACGGACGGTGATGCCTTGTACGGATTGGTCCTTGGCGTCGACCAATCCTTCCGAACCCTCGTTGCCGTCGGTCATCTGATGGACTTCCGAGGAGGCGAGCACGCCGCCGCCGCCGAGGTCGACAAGCTCGCACCGCTCCACCGTGCAGTCCTGGCAGCCTGCGCGGAACTCGATCGCGTAGCGGCCGACCTGCCGCACGACGCAGCGGTCGAACGCAAGATGCCTGACGCCGGTCGCCATGATCGAACCGCCCACGTTGGCCTCAGCCTGCGGATACGACTGGCCGCCCCGCCGCATCGACCAGTTGTCGTGGGCGAACGTGAGGCCCTCGAGCTTCACGTGCTCCACGAGCCTGCCCGCCGCCACATCGCCGCGAAACTCAAGCAGTCGGTCGGCGACGGGCGCGATGACGATCGCCGTCTCCGGCGTCTCGCCCTCGAGCGGGCAGTAGGTGAGCGTGCCCGTCGGTCGGTCGAGGTACCACGAGCCGGGAGCCCCGATGGCCTCGCGGACGTTTTCCACGAGGAACCGGTTGCCCTTGGGGAACGAGCACCATTCTTTCACGCCGCGGGTGTGGCCGGCGAAGGTGACGACTTTTTGGCCGGCATCGGTTTCGAGCGGGGCGATCGTCGCGATCGGCATCCGTGACATCGTCCACTTGTGCACCGCCACGACTTCGACGTCGGCTAGGTTCGCCCAGTCGGCCCGCAGGTCGTCGCCCGAGAACACAAACCGGTCGTGCCCCTTGCCTGCGGCGGCCGGTGACGGGGGCAGCGTGCCGGCAATCGTGTACCAGCCCGAGGCGGGAAGCACGGGCCGGAACCGCCGCTGGTCGTTCACAAACAGTTGGCTGAAGTTCCAGGTGCCGGCCTTCACCTCGGGGAGGTCCACCGTCCAGCGGACCTGGCCGTCCTCGTTGCGAACCTGCCATCCGCGGATCACGCGGCCTCCGCTGAACACCGGCCGCGAGCCTGCCTCGGCGCGGATGACCGTCGGCGACTTCTCCGTGCCGGAGTCGTCGGGAGTGATCACGACCGGCTGGGCCACTTCATACCGCCCGTCGGCCACGAGAATCTCGACCGGGGTTTCACGGCCGCGGCCAGCCGAGCGGATCTCACGGACGCGATCGAGCGCCCGCCGCAGCGTGACCACCGGTGCGGCGGCAGAACCGTCGGCCGTGTCGCTGCCCGTCGGCGAGAGATGGACATCCGCGGCAGTCGCCGAGACCGCGAAGCAGGCCAAGAACATGAAGCAGGCGAGGAACGCGAGAGCCCACGTGCGAAGAAGTCTGCGACACATTCCATCACCTCGTACATCATGGAGGAGGAACCGGTCCACGGTTGAAGAAGCATACAAACAGCGAACCGCATCGGCCACGCCCTGAGACTGTTGTGCGTTCTGTCCAGGCCCCGCTGCGAACATGGTCGCCACCCTCGCTCCACGAGGGCTGCCAGCCAGTGCCCCACACCCCCTATCTTTTCCAGTCTTCTGGCGCGACTGAGGCCGGGGCTGTGGGGTTTATGTTCCCCCACCGGTACGGTCGATGACTGGCCCGGAAGGCATTTGAGTCCAGCGGGTTACCGATTCATGCGTGTGGCCATCATTGGTGGAGGGCTCACTGGAGCGTGCGCTGCACTCGAACTCGCAGAGTGTGGCTGCTCCGTCGACATCCTCGAGGCGGGGTCGACGCTTGTTTCGAAGGCGAGTTTCTGGAACGAAGGAAAAATCCACCTCGGCTTCGTCTACGCAAAAGACGCGTCCGCCAAGACGGCACGGTTGATGATCAGGGGCGCACTCCGATTTCGTCCGCTGATGTGCCGTTGGATCGATTCAGCCTCGATCGACGCCGCATTGTCGTCCCCCTTCCACTACGCCGTCCATCGCGACGGCATGCTCCAGCCAGCCGCGATCCGGACACACTTCGCACGCGTGAAGGACCTCTTCGATGCTGAGCTACGGCTGCCGGGGCGGAGCTACCTGGCCCCGGCCGAAGGCCCCCTGTGGCGCCTTCTGGACGACCGAGAGCGGAAAGAAGTCTACGACGGAACCCTGATCGATGAGGTCTATCTCACGGGCGAGCGTTCGATCGATCCACGCCGAGTGGCAGGCGAAATAGGCAAAGCAGTCAGCCGGGCCGCCCGCGTCAACGCATTGACCGGGGCGACCGTCACCGCCGTATCGATCGGTGACAAGAGCAAGGTGACGGTTTGCTTCACACGCGACGGCCATAGGCACCGGGAAACCTACGACCAGGTCGTAAACGCCTCTTGGCAAAACCGCCTGGCCATTGATGCAACGGCAGGGCTGGATGTTTCGCGGCGGGTCATCCACCGCTACAAGGTCGCGCTGCATGAAACCGGCGCCTATGCAGGGCCAGCCGTGCCCAGCACGACGTTCATCGTCGGCTGTTTCGGCGATACGGTGTCGTTCGCCGACCGCACCTATCTCAGTTGGTATCCATCCGGGAACATCCTCACGAGCACAGCGCTGCGGCCGCCCGCTCATCCGCCCGACATCGTGCCGTTCGACGAAGGCACCATGATCGCCAGCACGACGCGTGAGCTTTCCAGGCTGATCCCGAGCCACCGTCGCCATTTAGAAGATGCATCCCGTCGCTGGCTGATTGGCGGGGGCTACATCACGGCATGGGGTTCGACCGGGATCGAAGACCCGCACAGCCGACTGCACGAGCGCTATCAGGTGGGCATCACCAGCCGGGGGCCATATCACTCGGTCGATACCGGCAAGTACACGCTCGCGCCGCTGCTGGCCCACGAAACGTGCGCCCGGATCCTTCGGTCGCAAACCATTCCGCTGCGCAGGCCTTCGCAGGCCGTCAGGCGGCTGCGCAGGGCAGCATGACCCGCTGGCCGGGGGAACGCATGAACGACGCTTCGCTCTCGATCCTCGTCCCGCTCCATCGCTCGAAGCGGTTCATCGAAGTGACATCCCGCAACATCGCGGTGCTGCACCGCCGATTCCGTCTGGTGATCTCCGATGCCACCGTCGAGGACGACACCCTGCGCACGCTTCAGGACATGTATGGCGACAACTCCGGCATCCTCTGGCTAGGGAAGCGGGATCTCGGTGGCGGCTGGGTGAATCACTACAACGACCTGCGGGAGCGCGCGCAGACGCCATACTTCGCCTGGCTTGCACACGACGACGAGGCCGGCTGCGGCTACTACGACGCCTGTCTGGCCGCACTCGAGGCCGATCGTCGGCTCTGCGGGGCCGTTGGCCACTGCGTCGCAGTGCGGGGCAATGGGTTGCGGAGCATCGCCCAACCGCTGGTCGCGGATGCCCCCGGGCTTGCCGGACTCGAGCCGTCAGCCGAGGAGTTTCTGCTGCATTGGAATCTCGGCGTTCTCTTCCGGGCCGTCTTTCGTAAGTCGATGACGCTGCCCATTGAACACACCACCGAGAGTGACGAGTGGGCGGACATTGTCTGGGCCTACGGTCTCTGCCTGGAGCACCCGTTCGTGCAATTGCCGTCCGTGACCTACTCCAAGCGCTACTACCGCGAAAGCACACATGCGGGCTGGAGGCCGGCCTTCGTTCCCTATCTCTTCCGCTATCTGGTCGCCGAAGCCACCCGCACAGCTACCCGCTGGTCGAGCGTCGATTTTGACAAACTGTTTGACGCCGCTTGGAGGCAGTCGGTGGCGTCCCGCGAGGCAGAGCGTCGCATCGCAACCCTGCAACGGCAGAAACAACGCTACCGGAACTGGCTCTCCACCGTGCTGTGGCGGCCTGTCGCAGGCCGGCGCAAGGCTGGGTAGGAGCTTTCCCAGCTCGGTCTCAAGCCGCGTGCAGATTCGCTGTCAGGCACCGAATCAGGACGAGCTGGTTGCAACGCCGACGGCGTCGAGCGCCTTGCGGACATGCGGCTCGGCGGCGAGGGTGGCGTTGTAGACCATTCGCACGACGCCCTCCTTGTCGATCACGTAGGTGACCCGTCCGGGAAAGATCCCGAGCGCCCGCGGCACGCCGAAGAGCCGCCGCATGGCCCCGTCGGCATCACTGATGATCGGAAACGGCAGTGAATGCTTCGCGGCAAACCGCTTGTGGCTCTCCGGGGAGTCGCTGCTCACGCCCACCAC
>JBIIGJ010000015.1:0-48071 GCA_044236455.1 Pirellulales bacterium | reverse complement strand
GCCGCCGGGACGGCTGCCTCATTCAGTGTGCAGCGGCGGCAGCTGCGGCAACCGCGTTCGGGGGGTCGGTCTGCATGAGGTGGTCCTTCTCGATGCCGGGCACCGAGTATTCATAGGGGCCCCGATACACCACCGGCTGGAAGTCGAAGTTGCCGTGCCCCGGGGGGCTCGGAGCCGTCCACTCCAGCGTGTTGCTGTTCCAAGGATTCCGGCCGGCGACCGGCCCGAAGAACATGCTCCAGAAGAAGTTCGCGGCAAAAATGACCTGCGACGCAACCATGCCGATCGCACACCAGGTCATGAAGGCGTTGAGCGGTTGCAGGTGGTGGAACGTCTCGTAGTGGTAGGCGTCGGCGAGCCGGCGGGGAAAACCAACCGCGCCGAGGATGTGCATCGTGAAGAAGGTGCCGTTCAGGAAGATGAACGTCAGGAAGAAATGCACCTTGCCCCAGAACTCGTTCATCGTCCGGCCGAACATCTTCGGAAACCAGAAGTAGATGGCCGCCCACACGCCCATGGCGGTGCCGGCGAACAGCACGTAGTGGAAGTGGGCCACGATGAAGTAGGTGTCGTGGATGAAGATGTCGACGGGGGTGGCCGCCATGAAGATGCCCGACAGGCCGCCGATGATGAACATCGACACGAACGACAGGGCGAAGAGCATCGACGTGGTGAACTGGATCCGTCCGCCCCACACGGTGCCGAGCCAGTTGAAGGTCTTCACGGCGCTTGGCAGGGCGATCATCATCGTCGACACCATGAACGTGATGCCCAAAGCCGGGTTCATACCCGACATGAACATGTGGTGTCCCCAGACGATGAAGCCCAGGCCGGCGATGCCGGCGATCGAGTACACCATCGGCCTGTAGCCGAACAGCGGCTTCCGCGCGAACGTGGTGAGAATGTCCGACACCATTCCCATCGCCGGCAGGATCATGATGTAGACGGCCGGGTGGCTGTAGAACCAGAAAAGGTGCTGCCAGAGCAGCGGCTGGCCGCCACCGGCCCCCGCGATGGCGTTGTTGACCACGTTGCCTTCGGGCGAGAAAAACCCGGTTCCGAGCGTGCGGTCGGAGAGTTGCATGAAGCCGGCGGCCGTCAGCACCGGCAGGGCAAATGCCTGCAGAATGGCGGTGATGAACATGGCCCAGATCGTCATCGGCAGGCGGAACATCGTCATGCCGGGAGCCCGCATCAGGATGATCGTCGTCATGTAGTTGACGCTGCCGAGCATGCTAGAAACGCCCACCATTGTCAGGCCGAGGAGCCAGAGCGTCTGGCCCCATCCGCTTCCGGGGGACGAGGCGACGTTCGTCGAGAGCGGCGGGTAGCTCGTCCAGCCGCCAGCGGCTGCCCCACCCTCGACGAAAAAGCTGGCGCCGAAGGCGAAGAACGCGGGCCACATGAACCAGTAGGAGAGCATGTTGAGCGTCGGAAAGGCCATGTCGTCGGCGCCGATCATCAGCGGAATCAGGAAGTTGCCGAAGGCGCCGGCAAGGATCGGGATAATCACGAGGAAGATCATCACGGTGGCGTGCATCGTGAAGAGCATCGTGTAGAACTCGGGCGCCATTTGTCCGCCCTGCTGGGCGAACAACTTGCCGAGCACCGGCACGTCGGACCACGGCCAAGCGACCTGCCAGCGGACGGCGAGGGCCAGCAGGCCGCCGATCAGGAACCACAGCAACGTGGAGAAGAGGAACTGCAATCCGATCACCTTATGGTCTTTCGAGAAGACGTAGGTGGAAAGGAACTCCGCCAGCGGCCGCGGCTTGCGGGAGGGCGGCAGGCTCGTGGCAGTGCTGTGCGAGAGCGCGGATGCAGTGGCGATGCTCATGAAACTCTCTCCAAAAACGGACGAAACAAACGGTCTCTGATCGGTATCGGCGATGTCAGTCGGCAGCGGGCGCGGCGACGTCCTCAGGGGCAGGCTGAGTGGCTTCCTGACGGGCGTAGGTCTCTTCCAACCACCGGTCAAAATCGGCGCGGGATTCGATGGTTATCCGCCCCTTCATCTTGTAGTGGCCCCAGCCGCATAGTTCGGCGCAGACAATGTCAAACTGGCCTGTCTCCTTCGCCTTGAACCAGACCGGGATCTTCATGCCCGGCACGGCATCCTGCTTGATGCGGAGGTTCGGCAGGAAGAAGCTGTGCAGCACGTCCATGCTCTTGAGCTGGATGAGAACATCCTCGTCGACCGGAACGTGCAGGTCATTGGTCAGAAAGAGATCGTCGCGGGTGCCGAGCATGCCGTCGCGGCCCGGATACCGCAGCCGCCACTCGAACTGCCTGGCGACCACCTCCACCGTCGGCGCCATCGCCGGCCGCCGCATCTTCACGTCGGCCCAGGTGTTCATCTGGTAGATCGCGAGAAAGAGCAGCGTGGCGGCGGGAATGATCGTCCACACCACCTCGAGCGTATGGCTGCCGTGAATGTAGGTCGCCAGTCCCTTGGCTTTCGCGGCGTCGTATTTCCAGAGGAACCAGAAGAGGAGCACTTCCGTGGCGATGAACACGACGCCCGTGAGGGCGAGGATGAAGTAAAACAGACCGTCGATCGACGCGCCATGCTCCGAGACGTCTTTCGGCAGCCAGATGTTGTACGCCGGGGCGACGGCGAACGTTGCCACGCCGAGCACCGGCACGGCCAGGAAGATCAGGCTCCAGAAGATGCCACCAAGACGGCTGCCCATTGCACTGCTTTCTGCTGATTCGGAGGTTGCTTGTTTCCGGTCTTGTGACGCTGCAGCCCGTCCGGGCTGCAGCCTGCCACCGTTCAGAACCTGTCTCTCGCGACCATCGGCCGATCGGCCCCCAGTTCGCCGTCGAACTCATAGGGAAGCGAGCGGATGTAATTGACGATGTGCCAGATGTCTTCCGGCGGGACCGTGCCCTTGGCGGCCGGCATCGGCGCGCCGTTGATGCCCGCGTGGATGCGGTAGTACAGATCCAGCGGACGTCGGCCACCGCGATAGACACCCAGCCTCAGGTTGCGAGGCGGGATCGTCCGCGGCGTGAGCGCGTCGCCTTCGATCACGTGGGAGAACTTCCCAAGCCACGCCACCTGCTTGCGATAGTCGGTAGCCTCCTCCGCGCTCATGCCAGACGTGGATGTCTCGCCCGCCTTGGTCAGGCCGCCCTTGATCTCCTTGTTGATCTCGACGATCGCCTTGTTCCAGTCGTCGTAATCGTTTGCCTGGCCGTCGCCCAGGCCGGTGACGCCGTGGCACTTCACGCAGTTGGCCTTGTCGCCATAAAAGAGTTCCCTGCCCTTGGCGATCGATGCTGCCATGTCGATGTCGGCAGGCATGTCGGGCACGGCAATCTGCGCAGCGGCTGCAGACTTCCACTTCTCGGCGATCGGCGAGAGCGTCTCGTCGACGAGAAACTCCCGGCTCTCTGGCAGTTTGCCCTGGGCGTCGTCATCGAGTTCAAAGAAGGCCCGCATCAGGGCCAGTTCGGTCTCGCCGCGGATGCTCAGGTATTTGACATATTCGACAAGCGCGTCGATCTGCGACTCGCTGAGCAGCGCGAACGACGGCATCGACGTGCCGGCGATGCCGTTCCGCAGGATACGCAGCAGGTCGGCATGGGTCGGCTTGTCAGCCCGCTCGGTGCTCTTGAACTTGAAGACCCCGGGGCGGTAGTCGCGGGGATAGGGATTGAGGAATGCCGCTGTCGGGCCCATGCCGTCCCCGGTGACGCCGTGGCAATGGGCACAGTGTTCACGGTAGAGGCCGTTCTTCCGGCCGACGATGTCGCTCCGGACCGGGCCGCTCGCCAGCCGAAGCTTGGCCTCGTCGAGCCCCGTCTCGGGAAGCGCCACGGGCTCGTCGGGCGTGCCGAACATTGCCAGCAGAACGGTCGCCACCTGCCGCTCCTGATCCTGCGTGAGCCGCTGCTTCGTGGCCTCGACCATGTTGAGGCGGTACGAGGCCGGTGGCGTTTTGCCGCATCCGGCGGACAGAAGGCATCCGGCGGTCAAAGCGGCGATTTGAAGGAACGCGACGTGCGAAAACCTGTTCATCGAGGCGGCCTGTGGATCGAAATGATGGGAGAAAAAGGGGGCGGGCGAAACAATGATCACGTGCCGATGGCGGCGGCCGGAATCTCCAGCGTGCCAAGATCCTTGACTTCGTCGGGCTCGAGCTTGATCTGGAAGCGGCCTTTCGGAGTCCATTTTAGGTCGGGCTTCTCGAGGCCGACGGCGCCGTTGGGCCCGCTCGAACGCTCGTGCCAGACCTGGAATTCGATCGTCTCGCCCGCGGGCAGATCGGAAATCGTAAATGAACCATCCGGGCTGCTCACGGCCACATAGCCGTCCTTGCGGAACACGGCATACGCCTTCATCCAGGGATGAATGTTGCAGGTGACCATGGTGGGCATCCCCGTCTCAGCATCGGGCTTGTAGGCCGTCCCCTGCCCTGCCGGGATCAATTGATTGAAGCTCGAGCCGGCGATGTTGGTGTTGTGTCCGATTGGATCGCTGTTGCGGACGTCGACCGGCTGCCCCACGCGGGCGGCGAACACGGGCGAGATGAACTCGCAGTTCTTCTGGTCGAACACGAGCGGAGTCTCCGAGACAGCGGCCTTCACGCGGCTGGTCTTCCTGGCGAAGACGACCACGTTGGCCAGCCCCTTGCTCGAAGGATCGATCAACAGCGACCGATCGAGCAGTTTCATGCCGCCCTTCGAACAGACCTCGGTGTCTTTGTCGACGACGAGCGGCTTGGGCTGCCCCGCCGCACCGGCGAATGTAAAGCGGCCCTTCAGCGAGCCCCAGCCCGTGCCGGTGGCCGCGGCCACCGTCTCCGTGCCGCCTGAAGAGGATGCGGACACGAGTGTGGCACGAATCCGACCGGCTGCCTCAGCATCGGCATCGGGCACAGCCACTCGACCCTGGCCGCAGCCGACGCAGGCCAACAGACCGGGGACGACAATTCCTGCGAATCCTGCAAAAGCCCGCTTCATGTTGGATCACTTCTGAAAGAGACCGGGAGCGAGAACCATGTCACCAAGATCCGTGCCAGCAGACTCGACCTTGACCTTCCGCCTGCCCTTGGCAATTTTTTCGCTCTTGCCGCCGACGGTGACCTCACCGATGTAACCGGCTTTCTCGTGCCACAGCTGCAGCTCCAGCTCGCCGGCCGGCAGGTTTTTGATTTCGAACGAGCCATCGGCAGCCGATACGGCAGCGTACGGGTTTGGCCGCACAACGACCCAAGCCTTCATCCACGGATGGATGTTGCACGTCACCTGCGCCGGAATCGCCTCTTCATTGGCAAACGGGATGCTCGATTCGCCGCCGGCGGGGATCAGACTGTTGGACGGCGGGTTCTTGATCGTGGCGACGTTGCTGTTGTGCCCCACGGTGTCGGAATTCTTGATGATGAGCGGCTGTCCGGTATGCACGGAGACGACGTGGGGGGAGAAACGGCAGCCTTGGTTGTCGAGCACGACCTTGGCAGCCTTGGCTTCCGCGGCAGCGTCAGGATGCACCTTCACTCCCTTGTCGCGGACGAACACGACGACGTTGGCCACACCCTTGTCGGCGCCGACAACCAGTTCCTCGTTCAAGAGCTTGTGCTTGCCACAAACCTCGACATCCTTATCCGCCTTGAGCTCGGCCGCCGCCGGCGCGTCTCCGCCGTACAGAAACCGTCCCTTGAGCGTGCCCCACTCCTCGGCTCGGGCCAGCCCCGAGGCAAATCCGCAGGTCGCCACAAGCGCCGGAATGGCGATGGCGAGGACACGGCTGGCGGCACCACGGAATATCGTTGTCTTCATGGGTCTCTCCGGATTGGCATCAAGTGTCAGGCGGGGGACAGTGCTGGACGATTCAACGCATGGCGCTCGGGCATGGCATGCATGCCCGCGACGCCATCATCAGTTTAGCGCCACTCCAGAACTGCGGTAGGAAATGTTTTCTTGGACGGCGGTTTTGCCGCCAGAACCCTTCGATTCCTGCCGCGACACCGGCTGGCCCGGCTGCGGCGGTGCGGCCGTCGTCGGAGCCGGCCTGGGAGCCGATTCCAGCTGCGCCGCCGGCGGAACGCCGGGACCGGCTGCCGGCTGGACGGCTTGCTGACGCAGGTAGGCATCGAGCGACAGATTTTTCTTCGCGAACGTGTCGAAGTTCATCAGGAGATCGGTGAGCGCGTCGACCTGCTCCTCGCTGGTGCCCTTGTAAAGGTCCTGGCTGACAGGCTTGTCATACGGAATGTTGACCGGCATGCCCGTGTAGGGCAGATACCGCTTGGGATTCGCGATCCAGTTGTGGACATAGTCGGGCCGCAGACGTTCGTGGACGCGTTCCAATTGCGGAGCGAGTGCCTTGGGGTTGCCCGGCGGTGCATAAGTGCCCACCAGGTGACACTTCACGCAATAGTTGTTGTTGGTGACGATCTTCAGCGCCCCTTCGAGATGCCCGGGGTGCCCCTGCTCCACGGCGGCCAGCAAACTCTCGTCGAGCCGCGGGTCGTAGACATACGGGTAGTCGGCGCCGTCCACGGACGCGAAGTAGTTGACGAGAGCCGCCGCCTCGGACGATTGGAAATTGAACCTCGGCATACGGAGCACCGCCGATGGGCGGATCGTGTGCGGGTTGAGCAGGAACTTGTGCAGCCAGTTGGACTGCACCTTCTTGCCCTCACCGACCAGCGGCGGCGGCAGCCAGCCCCAGGCATCGTCGGGCTTGACGTTGGGGTTGATCTGCTTCTCGTCGGCAATCACGACCGGGAAGAGGATCCGCGCCAGATCGCCGCCGCGGGCGGGGTAATGCTTCCCGGCCTTGAGGGCGTCGGCAGGGACGCTGACATTCTGACTCCCCACCAGACGTGGCTCGCCGTCAATCAGCGTGTCGTGCCAGAGCATCACCGGCTGATGCGGAGACGCTTCGGTGTCGCCCTCCTCGATCGGGATACCGTCCTCGTCCACCATCTGGGGCTTGCCGGTGGCAGGATCGAGCGTGGGCATGCCGTGGAGCGTCGCACGACGGCGGCCCTGACGATCGGTCAGGAGTGACTTTGCGATATCCTGATCGGTGAAGTGGGGCGACAGGAATGGATAGTCGGCGACGGCGGGGGCTTCCCCGAGCGAGCCGGGCTTGTAGCGAATGTCCCAGCGATCCATCTGCAGGCTATGGCAGCCGCCGCAGTTGTATTGCTCGGCCACCTTCAGCCCGGCGAGTCTGGCCTCCTCGCGGGGCGTGGGCTGGTAGATGAACTGCGGTGCCGGAGGCTCGGCCACCAGGCCGAGGACGAACGTCATGACCGCCTCACGCTGCTCATCGTTGAAGGGGAACTTCGGCATGCGGTAGCGTTCGTTGTAGCTCTTGTTTTCCGCCTTCTTGTAGTCGTAACTCCGCGGCGCACGGAGCTTCTGCCACAGGAAACCCTCGCGCTCGTGGGCCAGCAATTTCTCGAGGAAGTAGCCGGTGCTGGGATCGAGCGACTCAGGCGACAGGTGGCTCGTGGCAGTGGTCGCATAAGCCAAGTCGGGGGCCAGCGGCTCATCCTGCGGGACCACATGCGGAGACGAAGCGTCGGTGTGGCCGGACGCGGAGTGACCGGCAGCTGAGACGGCGTGGCCGGTGCCGTGGTGGCCGTCTCCATGAGCGCCGCCATGACCGTGCTTATCGGCCAGTTGATGCATGACAAAGTGCGAGACCTGCTCGAAGGCGATCTTCGAAGAATCCTTGCGGCCCCAGTCGGCGAGCGCCGCACCAGCTGCCTTCGCATCCTCGAAGCCCGGAATGTCGTGGCAGGAAGCACACGCCAGCTTCGCAAGCGTCTTCTTGCCGACGTAGTGGAGCAGCGTGGCATCACGATCCGCGGGAGACATGCCCAGCAGCATCCGCTCGTCCCCTTGAATCTTCGCCTGGTCGGCCCCGAGACCGTTGGCGAGCACTTCCTGCGCGCGTGCAGTTGGGAAGCGGTCCTTCAGGTACATCAGGGACAGTTCGTCGAGGGCCTTCCGTTCGTCCGCTGTGAGCGAGTCAGCCGCCGGAATCTCCGTGGCCTTCCATTCTTCCGTCGAACGAAGCAGGTAGGCAGTGGCGTCGGAGGCCGGGTCACTCACCTTTCCGTCGGGAAGCGTGACGGGTTCGAGCAAGACGTTGGGCATGAGCGTCCGCGGGTGATAGCGGGCCGGTTCGCGCAGCCAGCTGTAGAGCCAAGCGGCCCCGCGCGGATTCGACGCCACCTTGGCGCCGATGCGCGAGAGATTGGGACCGTGCGTGCTCGTCGCCTCGGGGAAATCGGCGTGCTGATGGCAGGCCAGGCAGCCGCGAACCTGAAATACCTTCTTGCCCCGTTCGATGTCGGGAAGGGCGGTGATGCCCGCGTAGGGCTTCACGTAATCGAAGGGCTGGCTCGACCGTTGCAGGTAGGAAATCATCGAGCGGATTTCGAGCGGTTCATACCGCATCGATTCCTCGAGCCCCTTGCCCTCGAGATGCTCCCAGAGACCGAAGAACCTCGGCATCTTGGTCGACGGACGGAAATCCTGAGGGTTCCGCAGCCACGCATAGAGCCAGTCGAAGCCCACCTTGCTGGCCACGTGCCGCAGCGACGGGCCCACCTTGGGCAGCGTGCCTGGGGTCTCGGGATCCTTGAGCAGGGCGGCGAGCTGGTGGCTGCGGGCCGACAACTTTGCATCATCGCCGGCAGCCGCGTCGCGCTCGATCATGTCGCGGAGCCGGTCGCGCGACTGACGGCCATCAGGACTCGATCGGACTTCCTCCACCCAGCGGCCGACGGTGGGGCCGAGCGAGGCCAGGCCGGCATCGGAAGAAAGGGCTTCGGCCACTTCGTGATAGTTCGGTGACAGCCGCATGTCCGGACCGATCCGCTTGTCAGGACCCGACCAGCCATTGATCTCGTGGCATCCATAGCAGCCGTACTGACGGATGAGGTGATAGCCCTCGACGAGCTTCGGAGCTGGCGGCTCCGGGAATCGCTCGCTCGGCTCGAGGTCGACCACCTGATGGTGGCACTTCAGGCAGCTCGATTCCTCAAACCGCTGCGGGAGCATCGGGTAGATCCAGTGGTGGTTGTTGAACCAACCATACTCGTCATGCCATTCGTGCCCCTGCTTGGGCGTGTTGGGCGTGTGCGACGACCACTTGAAGCTCGTGGCACTCCCCTGCCCCTGGTGGCAGGTGGTGCAGCCAAACGTCTGCATCGGATGCGGACTGGTAGAGCCCACAAAGAGATCGAGCCTGGGGTGCGTCGAGTAGGGCTGCGGCACGCCGCGGTTCACGGTGATTTCGAGTGGTTTGCCCCACTGCGGCGTTTCCAGAAACCCGCTCGCAGCCACCTTCCGGGCGAGGGTCTTTCCGCCGTTGATGTCCACGATCACGTCGCCAGCCATAAGCCCTGCGGCCGCAGCCGGCGACTCCGGCAGCACCACGCTGACCATCGGATCCTCGGCATGAAACAGTCCCTGCGGGGCGAGGTGAAACCCATAGGCATCCTCAAGCTGCTGGTTACCGTCGCCTTCCACCGAGAGACGCTCAGGTGCGTTGGCCGGCGTGGACAGGGAGAGAGTAACCGTTTCCGTCTGCCGATAGGCCGGGTCGGTGGGCGAGCCGGGAACAGACTTATCCATGCCCTTGTGGCAGGTGATGCAGCGGTCGAACCGCGCAACGTCGCGGAAGTTGTTGTTGAGCGTCAGATGCGGCAGCCAGATTTGGTCGATCCGCAACGGTCCATTGAATGCGTCGAGCACCGGCAGTTCGAGGAGCGTCTTACCGGCATTGGGCGCCCTGTCCTTCAACGCCTTCGACAGCTGGTTGAGCTTGGAACGATGATCGGCGAGCGCCTTGGCCGCTGTATCCTCGCCGGCAGTCAGCTGTTTCAGCGTGGCCTCGAGCGACTTGCGATGGGTGTTCGCCGTCTGGAAATCGAGGGTCGCAGTGGCGACCTCCGCCCGCTTGGCGTCAGCCAGGGCGAGGAGCGAGACCAGCTTGTCCTTTGGCGCCTCTTCGGCGACCCCCAGCTCGTAGTCGGCACGATTCTTGTCGAGTTCGGCCTTCCGAAGCTTGAGGGCGCCGGCCAGCAGGTCTTCGCGGAACTTTGCCCGCTGGGCGATGTCGCGCAGCCGCGCGAGCAGATCGCCACGGAGCACCAGTCTCTCCGAGGCATCGGCCTGCGACTTCAATTGATCGAGATCGAGTGCGGCGCGATCGGCAGCCTGGGCGTCGGCCGGGACAGTGCGGACCTGCGTGAGGAAGGCCTCAGCGAGGGCCGGATCGAGATCGGCCCTACGGGCGTCCGCCAACGCCGCTTCAAGCTGCTGTGATTGCTGTTCGAAAGAACGCGAGTCCTGCTCATCGACGCGGGCCGCCGCCGACCAGGTCTCCAGAGCCCGGAACTCCCGCTGGTATTGCTTCCACGGTCGATTGTGGTCCGAGACCAGCATCAGGACCGTGGCGAGGAGAAGCAGGATCGCCGTCACGCCAAACACGACATGCAGCACCTTGAGATTCCACCAAGTTTGTTCTGTTGCAGGCATCTGTAATGGTGCGACGGAGTCGCAGGGCGTTCAGTAGGAGTTTGTCGGGACATCACGCCGGGCGCGAAAGACAACGCCCGATGCTAAAAATTCAGCGAGAGCTCAGGAATGCTCACGATGTACCTCAGGTTGAGCGTCCAACGCAGGATCATCTTCAGCGGCAGCGTGAGCATCAAAAGCATCAGGTTGGCCATGATCATGTAGCGCAAGAAGCCCATCTTGGCGAAGAACTTCCGGAACACCGTGACGGCCAGAAGCGGAGGTAACAGCACAAGGTAGGCCCCCAGCAGAGCCAGGCCCGGCGCCTCGCGCAACAGGATGGTGCCCACCTGCGTGAGAAGGCCGGCACCCTGCGGCACCCGCGGCAGCGGCCGATCGAGCAGGTTGACCCAGAACATCTGTGGGAGGTCCACGTTGTTGAGCACCTCGACCTTGTAGGGCGTCCAATACTCGAACGGTCCGAAGAAGTTCCAGTTGGGCCCGCGAAGGAACGTGCCCAGAATAATCAGGGTGATCCAGAGTTCGAAAAACCCGAACTGGTAGACGAGGTAGCTGAATTTCCGCTCTTCGATCGAGTAGTAGCCGTTCCCCTTCTTGTTGAAGTCGAGGTAGGGCATCGCCATCAGGCCGAAGACGACCATGCTGGGCAGCACGACGCCGGCGTACCAGGGATCGAAGTAGACGAGCATCTCCTGCAGACCGAGGAAGTACCATGGGGCCTTCGACGGATTCGGCGTCTTGACACTCGAGGCCGGTTCCTCGAGCGGCGCCTGGAGAAAAATCGCCCAGACGAGCAGGAAGGCGGAAACCGCCACCATGCAGATCAGCTCCGTGTAGACGAGGTCGGGCCACACGAGCACCTTCTCGTCGTTGATCTTCTCAAGCGGCGGAAGTCCCTGTTTGATTCGCTCGTCATTCACCACGGCCTGGCTGGTGGCGAGCCACGTGAAGAAGGCCAGCAGGAATATGAGCCCCACGATCGGCACGTTGTCCGCCTTCATCACGATCGAGGCGAAATTCTCGTCGGCCATCGACAGCCCCATGATCACGAGGGCCACGTTGAGGATCGTCCAGGCCACCATCGGCTTCACGAAGAACTTGCGGAACACGAAGAGCACCGTAAACAGCGCCGTGGTGCCGAGCGTGTAGAGCACAGGACCGGACAACTTATTGACGAGCACCCGAACCGAAAGCGGCAGCGACGGCACGAGCGACGCCGATCCAGAGAGCGCCAGGCTGGCGAGGACCATCATCACGCTGGCCACGACCGCCCAGGTGATGGCCCAGCCGGGCTGGTTCTTCCGCCGCCAGAGGATCAGAGCAGCCACGCCGTTCATGATCGCGATAAACGTGTAGTAACCGCCGAGAAACCCGGCGACGTCCTTCAGAAAAAAGCCGTTTGAGTGCATGGGATTCGACTTACAGCGGGCCGCTGATGCCGCCGTCCTTTCGCACGCGCCAGAAGTGGATCGCCAGCAGCAGGGCAACCGCCAGAGGAATGGCGATGCAGTGCAGCACGTAAAACCGGTTGAGCGTTTCCTCGCCGACGAACCTGGCGCCCAGCAGGCCAAACCGGGCGTCTGAACCGTCTGTGATCATGTCGATGCCGCCGATGGTGAGCAGCTGTTGCCCCGGCCCCTCATACCCCAGGATCGGCGTCGCACGGGCCATGTTCGAGCCGACGGTGATGGCCCAGATGGCAAGCTGATCCCACGGCAACAGATAGCCGGTGAAAGAGAGCAGCAGCGTGAGCAACAGCAGAATCACACCGATCACCCAGTTGAATTCACGCGGCGGCTTGTAGCTGCCGGTGAGAAAGACGCGATACATGTGCAACCAGGTCGTGATCACCATGGCGTGGGCCCCCCAGCGGTGCAATTCCCGCAGGATGCCGAGGCTCGTCACGTCGCGAAGGGCAAGGATGTCGTTGTAGGCCCACTCGAGCGTGGGCCGGTAATAGAACATCAGCAACACGCCGGTGACCGTCTCCACCAAAAAGAGGAAGAACGTCACGCCGCCCATGCACCACGTGAACGAGAGGGCGATGCCCTGCTTCTTGATCGAGACGGGATGCAGGTGCAGGAAGAAATTGGTGAGCATCACCACGATCCGATTCCGCCTGTCGAGCGGCATCGGATGACGGAAAATGCTCTTCCAGATCTGGGAGTTGCGGATGGTTTCGCCGATGGCCATAGAAATAATTTCGTGCGGGGAGTGCTTTCCCCGTTCTTTCGTTGCTCAACTACTGATGAAACACTGCCGTAGAAAACCCGCTACACGCTGACGTAGGAATCGGGATCAGCCCACTGGCCGAGCTCTTCCTGAAACGCCTTGCTCTTGTCGATTTCCAGCTGCCCATCGTCGGAGACGCGGATCGCATACCGCTCGAGCGGCCGAGGGGCCGGCCCCTCGAAGTTGACGCCGTCCTTGTAGAACCCGCTGCCGTGGCACGGGCACTTGAACTTTTGCTCAGCCTCCAGCCAGTTCGGGGTGCAGCCCAGATGGGTGCAGACCGTCTTGAGAGCGTAGATCTGCTGCTGGCCCTGGAACTCGCCGTTGACAACCCATACGCCGTACTGCGGGACGAACTTCGTCTCCACCTTGCCCGAGGGAAAGCCCTCCTTGAAGCCCACCTTGAACCGGCTGGGCGGTTCAGCAAGCACGTTGGGAAACATGAATCTGGCGAGCCCGAGCGTGAAGAGACCACCGGTGACCGAGAGCGCGGTGAATCCCATCGCCATGAACGAGCCGAGGGCGATCTCAAGAAAACCACGACGGTCTTCCTCGCCATCCTTTTTGGCGGCAGGCTTGGCGGGACGAACCGGAATCGGCGGAGCAGTGCGGACGACGGCGGCCTTTTCCGCGGGGGCTGCCGCGGGCTTCGGCTTGGCGGCAGCTGCCTGCAACTTGGCGGCGACCTCTGGCGCCTCCGCCTTGCTGACCGGCCCAGGCTTCGCACCGGCACGGGCCGCCGCCAGGATGCTGCCCGTATCCCGCTGCACGCCAGTTTTCGGCGCCGATGCGTCGGCTCCCTTGGCGGCCGCCGGCTTGGCGGCAGGCTTCGGCTTCTCGGCAGCGGCCGGCTTCGGCTTCGCAACCGCAGCCTCACCGCCGGCAGCATCTCCGTCGGCCGACTTCTTGGCACGGGCGGCCGCCAGAATATCGGCGACGCTCGGGCGGCCGCCTCCTGCAGCCTTCGCCGCGGCCGGCTTGGGCGCGGGTTTGGCCTTGGGAGTGGCCTCCGCTTCAGCGATCGGCGCGGACTCTGCCGGCGATTCGGTTTCGGGGGCAGGCTGAGCGGCACCGCCGCCGTCTTTGGCACGCGCGGCCGCGAGAATCTCAGCCACCGACATTTTCTTCTTGTCAGCCATCCAATAGCCTCGGCAAAGGTCTATGCCAGATGCGGCGAATGGGTCGTCTTCAAACGGCCAAAACTGCCGATCAAAAACGCACCAATTCGCACAAAAAGCTGGTTTCGGCCGCGATTGGTAGAGTTCGTGATTTTTTTCACAAACTTCATCTTAAACTGTATCGCTGCCTGCATAGCTGTCAACGTCGAATGCGGTGGCTTTCCGGAAATCCCGTGCAAAATCGCAGTGTTTTCTCCGGCGAGAGTCTGCGGAAGCCGGCCGGAAGACAATATGCCGCTTGAACGCGGCCGTCCGCTCTCGTCACAATCCCAGGGCCCCGTGAACAAGCGGCCCGCCACCGCGGTCGCAATTGCCGGTCTCCCAGCCTTTTTCCCCGCCCCACGCCACCGAGTTTTCGGCGGCGGTCAGCCCCCTGACTCCCTCGAAAGGAACTCACCCCGTGCCAGCATCACGCAGCCCGACCGCAGCGACATCGCGTCGTGTTCTGGTGGTCGGAGGGGGGGGCCGGGAGCATGCGATCGCCTGGAAACTGTCCCGCGACGGCGCCCAGGTGCTCGTCGCGCCGGGCAATGCCGGCACCGCAGCCATGGCGGAGAACGTCCCGATCGCCGTAGACGACATCCCCGCACTCGTGGCCTTGGCACAGTCCAGGCAGATCGACCTGACCGTGGTCGGACCGGAGATACCGCTCGTTGCCGGCATTGTCGATGCGTTCACCGCCGCCGGTTTGCGGATCTTCGGCCCGACAGCGAAGGCCGCGCAACTCGAGGGCAGCAAACTGTTTTGCAAGCAGATCCTGCATCGCGGCGACGTGCCCACGGCGATGTTCCGTGAATTCCGCGGGGTGGCCCGCGCCCGCGACTACCTGCAGGCACGGGAAGACATGCCCGTGGTGGTGAAGGCTGACGGACTCGCCGCCGGCAAGGGCGTGTTCGTATGCGACGACCGCGCCGCGGCGCTCGCCGCACTCGACAGTCTCGGCGGCGACGAGCAGTTCGCCGACGCCACGAAGGGCATCCTCATCGAAGAGCGGCTCGATGGCGTCGAGGTGAGCGTGATGGCCATCACCGACGGCCGCACGATCGTCACGCTGCCGCCGCTGCAGGATCACAAGGCCGCCCATGACGGCGACACGGGGCCGAACACGGGCGGCATGGGTGCCTACTGCCCTGCCCCATTCGTCGATGCCGACATGCTGGCCGACATCGAGGCGAGGATCCTCGTGCCGACGGCCCATGCGATGCGGCGGGCGAAGGTGCCCTTTCACGGGGTGCTCTACGCGGGGCTGATGCTCACGGCACAGGGGCCGAAGGTACTGGAGTTCAACGCCCGCTTCGGCGATCCAGAGTGCGAGGCCCTGATGGTCCGGCTGGAGTCGAGCCTGCTGGAACTGCTCGACGCCGCCGTGGACCGGCGGCTCGATGCGATAGAACCGCCGCGGTGGCGAGAGGGAGCGAGCGTGACCGTCGTGATGGCGTCGGATGGCTATCCCGGCCCCGTGCAGAAGGGCCGGGCAATCCGCGGGCTCGATGCCGCAGCCGGCCTGCCGGACGTGCAGGTGTTTCATGCTGCCACGCGGCACGCCAACGGCGAGGTGCAGAGCGACGGCGGCCGGGTGCTGGCCGTCACGGCCGTCGGGCCCACGCTGGCGCGGGCAAAACTTCAGGCCTACACGGCCGTCAAGGAGATCCGTTGGCAGGGGGCGTGGTGCCGCAAAGACATCTCCGACAAGGGGCTGACCCACGAGCGGGAGAATCTGGCGGCAGCCCAGCGGGCCGACGAAATGGCTGCCGCCGCGGCTGGCGTTGGCGACGGCGATGCAACCGCCGGCGTCTCGGCAACGGAGAAGCCTTCATGAGGCTGCGCGTCGGCATCGTCGGCCTGGGAAACCAATGGGAGAGCCGCCACTTGCCGGCCCTGCGGTCGCTCGCCGACCGCTTCGAAGTCCGTGGCATCTGCGAGCAGGTGGCCCATCTCGCGAAACGGGCGGCGACCGAACTGGGCGCCGTCCCGGTCGACGGATTTCGTGCGCTGGCCGCGCGGGATGACATCGACGCGATCCTCTACTTCGCCGACCAGTGGTATGGTGCGACGCCGATTCTGGCGGCCTGCGACCATGGCAAGGCTGTCTATTCGGCGATCTCGCTGCCGTTCGCCCCTGACGAGGCGCGGCTGCTGCGGCAGCGGGTCGAGGAATCGGGCATCGCCTTCATGGCGGAACTGCCGCGGCGGCACGCCCCGGCCACGGTTCGCCTCAAGGAATTGATCGCCACCCGCCTGGGCCCGCCACGGCTGCTCTTCTGCCACCGTCGCGTGCCGCTGTCGGCAGGCTCCCCGGCGGCGGCGCCGCGCGACCGGGCAAGCGAGGCCCGTGATCTGATGGAACTGGTCGATTGGTGCCGCTATGTGGCGGGCGCGGAGCCGACGAGCGTGGTGTCGGTGCGGCACGCCGAGACTCCCAACGGCGAGACCGACGATTACCAGATGATGAGCCTCGACTTCACGCCGCCAGCGGACGGGCAGTTACGCCCCGGCAACGGACCTCTCGCGCAGATCAGTTGCGGCTACTACATGCCGCGGCAGTGGGAGGAGGCGGTGGGCTTCCGGCCTCCGGCCGCCTTGCAGGTGGCCTGCGAGAAGGGCATCGCCTTCATCGACCTGCCGTCGGGCCTGGTCTGGTTCGACGCCATGGGCCGCCACCAGGAGTCGCTCGAGAGCGAGCGGCCGGTGGGCGAGCACATGCTCCTGCAGTTTCACCGCAAGGTGACGAGCTTGGTGCGGGCCGTGAGCGGCCTGGACGACACGCTGAAGGCGATGCAGATCGTGCAGGCCGCTGCGACGAGCCAGTCAGAAGGCCGCCGCGTGCAGGTTGGATAAGCCGCCCGGATCAGTTGCCCGGATCAGTTGTTGCTGAAGTCGAGATGCTTACCCGGCTTCACGCCCAGAGGGTTCTTCACGAACCGCTGGTGGCAGCAATCGCAGAGATCAAACCGCATCGAGCGGGCGCCGTCGCTGAGGCCGGCCGCGATCTCCTCGTCATCAAGCCGCTCGAGCATGTCCTGCATGTCATCGAGATGGTCGGCGTCATCCTGCTGGCCATTGCCGTCGCAGCAGCCGTGGTCGGCAATGTCCTCGACGGCCGGAAACACCTCGATCTTCACGACGTAGTGCATGCCCGAGTGGGTGTCGATCGGACGCTTGCAGATGTCGCATGAGTAGTGAAGCATCGGTTTCTCCGCGGGGGGAATGAGTCCGGCCATGCCTCCGCCGGGCGCGGCGTGGAGCCGCCGACGGGGGCGAGGTCCACTCCGTGAGTGTGCCTGCAAGCTGCGGCAAAGGCAAGCCGTCAGTCAGCCCGAACTCGGGTAAAAAGTTGTCAGGGCGGTGGCCGGGCGACTAGACTCTTTGCAGGTTTTGGGTGCCCATCGAGGAAGTGCCATGTCCGGTTCGATGATGCCCGCCGCAATTGCCCCCGGGGCGCTCAGCCAGAGCGTGCTCGTGTTGAATCGGTCGTTCGTGGCCGTTCACATCACCAATGTCCGCCGGGCGATCACCCTGCTCTTCCGGCAACTGGCGGAGGTGGTCCACATCGAGGAAGGGCAATATGCGGCCCACACCCTCGATTCCTGGCGGGAGCTTTCCGCCCTGCGATCCGCCTATCGCGGCGCCGACGAGGATTGGGTGCGGGCAGTCGGCTACGACCTGCAGGCTCCGCGGGTGATCCGGCTGGTCTCATGCGACCGGGGACCGCGGCAGGGGCTGCGGTTCAATCGCCGCAACGTCTTCGCGCGGGACGGCAATCAATGCCAATATTGTGGGCATCACTTTCCCACCAGCGAACTCTCGCTCGATCACGTGGTGCCTCGCAGCCGCGGCGGCATCACCAGCTGGGAAAACATCGTCTGTGCCTGCGTGGCCTGCAATGTTCGCAAGGGCGGACGGACTCCTCCCGAGGCACGGATGAACCTCGTGCGGCATCCGGTCAAGCCGAAACGCAGTCCCCTGCTCAGCATCAAGCTCGGCAACCCGAAGTACGAGAGCTGGAAGAGTTTCGTAGACAACGCCTACTGGCTCGTCGATCTCAGGTGACCAGACGCCGCGCCCCTCATGTCAGCAGAGGGGGTCTTTCTTCTCGGTGATCACCGTGGACTGCGGTGCCAGCTCGGCGTTGAGCTCCTTGAAGTCCTTCCATTCGGCGGGCAGGTTGTCTTCGTGGAAGATCGCCTCGACCGGGCACTCCGGAACGCATGCTTCGCAGTCGATGCATTCGTCGGGATGGATGTAGACCATCTGTTCCCCCTCGTAGAAGCACTCGACCGGGCAGACCACCACGCAGTCGGTGTACTTGCAGGCGAAACAGGGTTCGGCGACAACGTGCGTCATGGTTGGAGGCTCCTTGAAATGGGGTGGTGAGATGCTGGACTGGGCAGGTTTGGAAAGGCTTCCGGAAACGTTGGCAATCTGTGCCGGATGCGCGGAATCGTAGGGCGATTCGGCGTACCTGTCAACGATTCAGAAATCGGCGATTTTGCAAGGTTTCATGAGTTCGGATGCTTCCGCTGTTGGTGGCGGCGTCCGGCGGGCCTTATGATTGGCTGCGTCAGGGCAAAACTCCAATCTTGGCGCCGCGTTCTCTGCCGCTCGGCTGCGGCGCGCGAGCCGTGGATGATCGCGAGGGCTTGCCGTGACCATAGCCGGAACGACGATGGATTTTCCGCAAGCCACCGGCCCGGTGCCCCCGCTGGATCGGGGAAGTCCCCCGGCGTCGCCGCTGTTTCCGCCCGAGGATCGGCAACTGCTGCACAACTGCCTCCAAGGGCAGCCGGCGGCATGGGATGCATTTGTCGAGCGGTTCGGCGGCCTGCTCGCCTTCGTCATCGACCGCACGGCCGTTCAGCGTCGGATGCCCCTGACGCCGGCCGATCGCGACGATCTGCTCGCAGACATCCTGCTTGAAATCCTCCACCACGATGCCGCGGTGCTCCGGGGCTATGCAGGCCGGTCGAGCCTGGCGACCTACCTGGCCGTCGTGGCCCGACGAGTCGCCGTCCGCGGCCTGGTCCGGCTGGCCGAGAAAAACCACGGGCGACATACCCTCACCGATGGCCACGGGCACGCTCAGGGGGATCAGGGGCAGGACCGGCTGGCTGATCGGGAGCAGGTGGAAATGATGCTCCGCGGCCTGGAGGAAACGGAGGCCAAGCTCGTCCGGCTCCATCACCTGGAGGCACGCAGCTACGGCGAGATCAGCCAGCTCACCGGCATGCCACTGGGCTCGATCGGCCCGGCCCTGGCGCGGGCAAGGCAAAAGATGAAGCTGCGGGCGGAATAGATCCTGGGGACATGCCCCTGTTTCCATTCAGCGCGGTGGAGCCGGTCCAATCACCACTGATGGATCGGCGAGGTCGACTGGCGTGTAGCCCTCGTAGGCCGGCATCTGCCAGAGCTGACCGGGGTCGGTGGATGGCATGTTGATGGAGATCGCCGCCAGTTCGAGCTGGAACTCGATCCCCGAGGCGGGCCACGAGACCTCCACGAAGCGAGGCAGGGCAGCCCCCGACTGCGGATCGACGCGGTGCTTCGTCGTGCGGCAACTGGCCAGACGCTCGCCCGCGGACGTGAACAGGTGCTGCTCCATCACCAGGCCCGTGGTGCCGTCGAGAATGGTCGACTTGAGCAGTTCGCCGTCGGTGCTTCCGACGGCGGGTGCGATGCGGCTGCGAATTTCGAACCTGCCGTCGGGCAGCGGAAACGGCCCTTCATGCCGGTCTTCGGGGCGGAAGTTCACCAGCCCCAGCAGTTCGGGCATCCAGTCGGCACGGATGGGGAGCATGCGGCGGGCGGAAGACTGCTCGTATTGATCATGACGGCAGTGGAGCATCGTCGGCGGCTGGTGGCGACGGATCCAGAGCCAGAAAAGATCGTCGTTACTGCCGATGTCGAGTTCGCTGCCGGTGACAGCGGTCTGGGCGCGGAGGCGGAAGCGGCGGGGCGGCTCGCACGCCACCTGCGCCGACAGCCGCGGCACTCCCGGCACGATCAGCACCGCCTGCGGGGCCATGTAGCTGCGCACCCGCTGCGTGTTGTCGTGGACCGTGGCGATGATCTGGTCGAGGTTGGGCTGGGCCGGCAGCGTTCGCGGCAGCGGCATCGTGCCCACTTGGTAGCCGCGGATGGCCTGCGGGCAGGCGGCCCCGGTGGAGGCCAGTGCCGCCACCACCAGCGCGAATGCCGTGGCTCGCGAGGCTGCCAGGCTGGGTCGAACGCGGGCGTACGACGCGGCGGCTCTCATGCGGCACCTCCGCTCCAAAGCAGTGCCGCGAGCCGCTCCTCGACGCCCGGTGCCGTCGCCTCCTGCGGCGGCACCTCCCGCACGCGGTATTCACGATCGCGTTTGCGGCAGGCCACCAGCAGGTCGGGTTGGGCTGGGCTGTCGACCGATTGTCTTTCGCCGTCGTCGTCCCGCTGCCGATCGACGATCCGCAGCACGCGGCGGCGCACCAGTTCGAGCGTCACGAGGTAGCGCAGGGGTGCGTCGGCCTCGTGCCCCTCCAATTCCTCCACGACATCGAGCAGGACATCGACCGGCGCGAGCGTCGCTCCGGCCACCGTGGCGGCTGGATAGGTCGACCGCCACCACGCCAGCGTGTTGGCCGGCGGACCGGGCCACACAGCAGAGGCATAATCGCACCGGTCAAGCCTGCCCTCCGACCGCACCAGCGCCGAGACGAGCGGTTCGCCGGCCACGAATGGCCGGCCCGTCTGCGCACAGGTGGCGTGCGGTCGGTGGAGTTTCAGTTCCATGCATGTCACCGCGAAAGGTCGCCGGAATGGGACCGAGACGTATAGGGATCGAGTGGTTTCACTTCAACCCGGCCCGGCCGGCGTTTCCGGGAGGCTGCCCGGGAGTCGCCCAAACAGGCTGTCAGGAGGCGCAGGCTGGGGGAGTACGAGAGTTGGGGAGATCCGGGGCACACAAAGGCTGATGCTGAGGAGCCGGTCGGAGGCACGCGCAGGAGCCGGTGAATTCTGCGACTCACGGCCGATGCACCGTCATCCAGGAGTCTCCCGTAGCAGAATCCGGCGGCGACGAGCATGCCGCAGCCGGCGAACCAATGCGGCCCCTCAGCACCCGCGTGACCTGTGTTGGAAACGTTCTCAGCCCGGTTGGCCAGAACGCAGCAGCAGTTCGGCCACGTCGACGAGGCCGTCCTCGTCGTGCCGGCCGACGATGCGGTCGGCCGCTGCGAGCACCTCCGGCTGTGCATTGCCCATGGCGATGCCGAGACCGGCCCCGCGGATCATCGGCAGGTCGTTGACATCATCCCCCACGGCACAGATCTCCGCAGGCGCGATGCCCCACTCCCGCGCCAACGCCAGCACGCCCGACCATTTCGTCACGCCGGCCGGCGCGATCTCGCACATCCAGTTGAGATACCGCGGACTGCGGATCGTGTGCAGTGAGAGCTGGCCGGGAAAGCGGTCTCGGAGCGACGACTCGAGATCGAGCATCGCTCCATGGAGCCCCATGGCAAAGCCCGCGAAGACACCACCGGGCAGATTCCGCTGCAGATCGGGCACGACCCGCGCCAGGTGCCGATTGCGTTCGAGGTATTCGACGATTCCGGCGATGGCCTGCTCCGTTTGCCCGCTCGGCGTCGGGGCGACGGCGAGGCTGCGGCAATGAAAATCGAAACCGTCGGCGAAGCTGTCGGAATAGAGCACCGGTTCGTGGCCGGCCGCCACGATGTCTGCGACCACTCCCTCCAGCACGCCCGGACCGAACTCGGCGCGGGAGAGCGTCACGTGGTCGGTGGTCCGTTTGATGAGGGCCCCCGACGCGGTGATCAGCGGCCCGTCGACGCCGAGCCGCGCAGCCACGGGGAGCGTGTCGCGGTAGCGGCGGCCCGTCGCCAGGGCGACCCGGATGCCGGCCGCCCGGACGCGGGCGACGGCGTCGCATGTGGCCTGGGTGATCTCGTGGCGGCTGTTGGCGACGGTGCCGTCGACGTCGAGCACGAGGAGCCGCGTCTGTGGGGCCGCAACGGTGACCGGTTTCTCGAGCATGCCGACTATGCTACATCTTGACCGTATGAGCGACACCGCCAATCTCTCCGACGTGCCCTTCACCGCCGTTGCAAAAGCCGGCGCGATCCCTGCGGGCCAGGGCCGCGTGTTCGAGGTATCGGGCCGTCTTGTGGCGGTGTTTTTCGACGGCGACCGCTACTCGGCCATCGACGACCTCTGCCCGCACATGGGCGCATCGCTCGGCTCAGGGCCGATGGTCGACGGAGTCGTAACCTGCCCCTGGCACGCCTGGCGGTTCCGGCTCTGCGACGGCGCCTGGTGCGACAACCCGCAGCTGAAGGTCGATGTCTTCGAGACGCGGGTCGTGGGCGACACGGTCGAGGTCCGCGTGCCGCCGGCGAAGCCAGTCGAACTGCCTGAGCCGGGACCGCGGTGACGCGTCAGCCCGGTGCAACCGTGATCGACTCGCCGGGCTTGAGCACCCGCGCATCGGCGAGCTTCGCGTCGTGGACCCGTTTGGCCCAGGCATGCGGATCCTGCTCGATCGGGGGCCAGGTGCCGTAGTGGCTCGGCAGGACGATTCGGGGCGCGAGCAGCCGGATCGCCTCCAGCGAATCGTCGGGCCCCATCGTGAAGAGATCGCCGATCGGCAGCACCGCCACGTCGATCCGCTTGCCGTCGTGCGGACGGCCGATCCGCGCCATGTCGGAGAAGAGCGACGTGTCGCCGGCGACATAGACCCGCACACCGCCGATGTCGAGCACCCAGCCGGCAGGATTGCCGCCATAGGTGCCGTCGGGCAGGCTCGATGAGTGGTGGGCGATCTCCATCTTCACCGTGCCGCCCGGCACGGCCACCCGGCCGCCGAGGTTCATCGGCTGCACCGCGTCGACGCCCTGCCCGCCAAGCCACTGGCCGATCTCCCAGTTGCAGTACACGCGGGCCCGCGTCCGCTTGGCGATCGCAACGAGATCGGCGACGTGATCGAAATGCCCGTGCGTGACGAGAATCGCGTCGCAGGCAACCGCGGCGGCCTTCATCGACGCCGTCGGGCACTCGTCGAAGAATGGGTCGACGAGCAGCGTGCCGGCGCCGGTGTCGATGAGCCAGGTGGCGTGGCCGGTCCAGGTGAGCGTGATGGGCATGGGTGATATCTCCGGGCGAATAGGGTGGTGTGGGAAATATACCCGCTCGCCAGGCCCGATCGTGCCCGTGATTCCACAGACAGCAGGTGATAGCTAGCCGCATTGGTTCGCCGGGCGGGCTCCCCGAACACGCTTCGCTCGCTCGGCGGCTCGGCGGTTGCGTTGGGGATGATGGTGGGCGATTGGCGCCGAGGCGCCTGATGCTCGCTTCGGTGTCCGGGGAGCCGGCCCTCGTTGGTTTGCATGGCAGGATGCCATGCGCAGCACCAGCGACCTGCGGTCGCCAAGAAAAAACAGCAGGATGCTGTGTTTTTCGTGAAGACAGCTCGCTTCGGTGTCCGGGGAGCCCGCCCTCGTTGGTTTGCATGGCAGGATGCCATGCGCAGCACCAGCGACCTGCGGTCGCCAAGAAAAAACAGCAGGATGTCGTGATTGTCGTGAATTCAGTACCGGCTCGCCACCAGTCTTGCCAGCACGAGGAGCTGGAGCAGTTGGCCAATCGCGTGTTCGTCGACCCGCGGCAGCACAATGGTGTCGGTGGGCGATGGTGACCGGGCTTCGTTCTGACGGGCGGCAGCGATGAGGTCGGGCCATGGCATTCCTGTCAGGTGGTCGAGCCCGTCTGCATTCGCGGCACAGGCCGGGAGCGCAGGCACCACCAGCGGGTCGCGCCTCGGCTCCCTCACGACGAGGTGCGTGGTCAGTGGCAGGCCCCGATGGGCCGCGAGCCGGCCGTGCCAGCGGCTCACCGCGTCGAGCTGACTGCACGGGCTCGCGAACACGCGAGCCATGCCCCCCTGCTCCGCCATGAGACGCGATGCGGCCGCGAAATGCAGCACGGGGTTGTCCGCCACCGGCGCCTCGCGAAAGCGGCGGTTCATCGCCGCCGCCCCTTGGAGCAACCGCACCACGTCGATGCCGGCGATCGCCGCCGGCAGCAGGCCCACCGCCGTGAATACAGCCGAGCCGTCGCCGGCATCATCGGGAATCGTGAAGACGCTCGTGCAGCCGAGCGACGCAGCGAGCTCGGCCAGGCCGCCGGTCTGTGCCGTGATCGGCACCACGCGGTGGGCCAGCGAGGCAGGGTCGCCTCCGCCGCTCTCGAGAAGCGACGCGAGAAACAGCCGCGTGGCCGCGGCTGTCCCGAGGCCGCCGCCTGCAGTGTCTGCCACGACGACCGCCCACTGGTCGAGCAGATCGTTGCCGCGAGGTTTCCCTGCCGGAGCCACGAGGTCGAGCAGCCCCTGCATGGCGTCGTTGTCGATGGGCGAGCCGACGAACGAGAGCCGTGGTCTTCCGCCGCGTTCGCCGCGGGAGAGTTCGTTGTGGCAGGGATGGGCGCACGACTCGAAGATTGCCCTCGCTCCGAGCGGCCCGCAGCCGTCGCCCAGCACGATCACACGGTCGACCGTGTCGCGGATCCGCAGCGCGGCCTGCAGGATCGCGAAGAGCTGGCTTTCGGCACGGCGGCCGCCGGTGTTGTAGGCGTCGAGGAGTCGGTCCGGGCGTGCGACGTCGGCGCCGCCGAGCACGTCGTTCCGCGCCCGTTCGAGCCCGGCTGCGACCGCGTCGCGTCGCTCCGGCGAGCTGTCGCCAATCGGGAAAACGGCTGCCGCCCGATACTCGATCGGGTCTTCGGGGGGTTTGGGACGGATGACGCTCATCGGGGGATCGACCGGTCCTCGTGCGGTTTTGACTGAAGACGCGTGCGGGGTGGTGCCGTCCACGGCGGGAACGGGTAGGCTCTCGCCAGAATGTAGCCCACGGCACGGCCGTTGCGGCCATCCGTTCAACAACCATTCATATCCGCACCCCCGGGAGCTGGCAGCACCATGACCGAGCACGAACTGATTCGCGAACTGGCAGAGAAAAACGGGTCGAAGATCGTGATGCTGGTGGCCGACGGCCTGGGCGGTCTGCCCCTGGAACCGCACGGAAAAACGGAACTGGAGACCGCCAGCACGCCCAACCTCGACCGTCTGGCGAGCCGTGGCACGAGCGGGCTGAGCGTGCCGGTGCTGCCAGGCATCACGCCCGGTTCCGGCCCCGGCCATCTCGGTCTCTTCGGCTACGACCCGCTCGCCTTCAAGATCGGCCGCGGGGCGCTCGAGGCCACCGGCATCGGCTTCGAACTCGGCCCCCACGACGTGGCCGCCCGGGGCAACTTCTGCACGCTCGATTCGGCCGGCCTGATCAGCGACCGCCGCGCGGGCCGGATTCCTTCGGAGGAGAGCTTCAAGGTCGTCGAACGTCTGCAGACCGTCAAAATCCCCGGCGTGGAGACGTTCGTGAAACCGGTGAAGGAACACCGGTTCGTGGTTGTCTTCCGGGGCCAAGGGCTCGACGGCGCGGTGGCCGACACCGACCCGCAGGCGACCGGCGTGGCGCCGCTCGATCCGACCCCGCTCACGCCCGCCGCCCAGCGGACGGCCGACGTGGCCAAGGAATTCGTGCGGCAGGCCCGCGCGATCCTCGCCGACGAGAAGAAGGCCAACGGGATGGTGCTCCGCGGCTTCGCGTCCAAGCCGCAGCTGCCGAGCTACCTCGATCTTTACGGCCTCCGCGCCGCGGCGATCGCCGTCTACCCGATGTACAAGGGGCTGGCCCAGCTCGCCGGCATGACGCTCGTGGGCAAAGCCCAGTCGCTCGACGAACAGATCGACGAGCTGGCGAAGTGCTGGAACGACTACGACTTCTTCTTCCTGCACTTCAAATACACCGACTCCACCGGCGAGGACGGCGCCTTCGAGCAGAAGGTGAAGCGGATCGAGGAACTCGACCGGGCGATCCCGCGAATCGAGAAACTGAAGCCCGACGTGCTGATCGTGACGGGTGACCACTCGACGCCGAGCAAGCTGAAGAGCCACTCCTGGCATCCGGTGCCGACGCTGCTCGCGGCCGACACCTGCCGGCCCGACGGGCTGACGAAGTTTTCGGAACGCGACTGCCTGCGGGGCGGCTTCGGCCAGTTCCCGGCCAAGCACCTGATGCTGCTGGCCATGGCCCACAGCATGCGGTTCGGCAAGTACGGGGCGTAGAACGCAGGCCGGGCCGTAACGCGGGCTACGGTTCGGGGCTGCCCATGCCCTGTTGCCGGACGTTCGCTGCGGGCATCCTGCCCGTCGCTTGAATCGAGATGCTGAGGAGCCGGTCGGAGGCACGCGCAGGAGCCGGTGAATTCTGCGACTCACGAGCGATGCACGATTCGTCCAAGAGCATCCTGTAGCAGAATCCGCCGGCGACGAGCATGCCGCAGCCGGCGAACCAATGCGGGTGACGCGGGTGACTTCTGCCGTCCCGGCGGCGGCCAGCATGTCGGCTTTTTTTGAGGTATACATAGGGTCTCCGGATTCACCGGAAAACCGGGCACATCACGCCATGCCGCGACCTTCCGACGAGGATCTGTTTCAAAGCTCGACGATGACGTTCGGCGAGCATTTGGAGGAGCTGCGGGTCTGTCTGATTCGCGGGGCGCTCGGACTGGCGATCGCCGTGCTCATGGGGTTCTATGTGGCCCGCCCGGTGGTCCACCTGATCGAAGAGCCGCTGCGGCGGGCGCTCGGCAAGTATTACTCCGAACGGGCGATCGAGACCTTCGACACCTGGCAGCCTCGTCAGGCCGGTGGACCTCCCCTGCCCTACTCTCGGGACGAGATCATCGACGCCGTCGAGCGGCACGGCATGTCGTTCGAACTGCGGGAAGTGCATCCTGACCGGCTGCGACGCGTGCTGAACCCGCCCGCCGCCGACACGCTCGTCCTGCCCACGCCCGATGCAGGCAACGCCGTTCCACCCGTCGCCAGCTCGGCCGCGCCGTCGGCCACCGAAGGCGCGGCACCGGCCTTCTCGCTCGACGCGCTCGTGCCCATGCTCCTCTGGCAGCCGCTGTCGCGGGATCCGCGGGTCAGCATCACGACCCTGAGCGCCCAGGAGGCCTTTGGCATCTACGTGAAGGCCGCGTTACTCACGGGCGTCGTGCTGGCGAGCCCGTGGATTTTCTACCAGCTCTGGATATTCGTGGCGGCCGGCCTCTACCCCCACGAGAAACGCTGGGTCTGGCTCTTCCTGCCGATCAGCCTCGGCCTCTTTCTCGCCGGCGTAGCGCTGGCGTTCTTCTTCGTGTTCGACTTCGTGCTGGACTACCTGCTGGAGTTCAACGAGTGGCTCGGCCTCGATCCCGACCCGCGGATCAGCGAGTGGCTGGGGTTCGTGCTCATCCTGCCGATCGGCTTCGGCCTCGGATTCCAACTGCCGCTGGTGATGCTGTTCCTGGAGCGGATCGGGGTGTTCGATGCGGCCACCTATGCCGCCCAGTGGCGGATCGCGGTGATCGTGATCTTCGTCGTGTCGGCCATCCTCACGCCCGCCGACCCCTACAGCCTCTTGTTCCTGGCGATCCCGCTCTGCCTGCTCTACTTCGGCGGCCTGGCGATCTGCCGCTGGGTGGCGGCCGCCGAGGGGAAGTCCGCGGGCGTTCAGCGACTGGCCACGAAGGCCAGCCAGTAGAAGACCGTGCCGGTGCAGGCGGTGAGCACCAGGTCGATGGCGGCGAACCGGGCCATGATGCGATGCCGGGGGCCGTGGCTGCCGGGCGTCGGCGGCACGGGAAACCGCAGGAACGCCTCCCAGACCACCCAGACCCAGAGCACGAGGGTCGAGATCGCGAAGACGAGATGGATGGCCAACGCCGTCAGCACTCCGGCGGGCCACCAGGGATTCTGGCCGGCGGCGGCGGCACGGACCTTCCAGTCGCTGATCAGCCGGACGTCGATCTCAAAGACCACGATCGCCGCCAGCAGTGCCCCCGCGATGAAGATCTGCAGCCGCTTATGGGCGGCATAGGCCCGCCGATTTCGCACCAGGTGGATGCTCCAGGCCAGCACCGGCAACAGGGCGATCAGGCCCACGAGCACCAGATCCATGCCGAAGGAGGCCCGTGAGCCGAGAAAGCCGTCGATGCCGGGCAGGAGGATGGCGGGAGGGGGAGGCGGTTGCAAGGAGCGGTCCTTCACTGGGCGACGGGGTACATGAGTGGGAGAGTGTAATCGGTGCGTTCACCGGACGCGATTTGCAGCGACCGTTCCGGCGGCGATACGATCGCTCCACCGCGGCCTCCGCACCACTGAGCGACAGGGGCACCATGCGAGGACGGCGGCCGAGTGGCGAAACAGGCAGACGCACGGGACTTAAAATCCCGTGGAGAGTGATCTCCGTGCGGGTTCGATCCCCGCCTCGGCCAGTACAGTGCAGGCGTAGGGTCGGGAGATGTGAAATTTGCAGATGCTGAGGAGCCGGTCGGAGGCACGCGCAGGAGCCGGTGAATTCTGCGACTCACGAGCGATGCACGATTCGTCCAAGAGCCTCCCGTAGCAGAATCCGCCGGCGACGAGCATGCCGCAGCCGGCGACGCTGTGTTCACGAAAAACATCGCATCGTGCTGCCCCGACAGGCGGATGCTTGTCCTAAGCCAGTTTCTTGGCCGACATCCGTCGGCTGGTTCTTACCCGGCCCTCCAGGCCTTGCCGCCTGCATCAAGCCGATTGCAGGAGTCGGCCCTACCGCCGGGGGCTGAAGTTCTGGGCTGCCTGGCGGGCCATCAGGAACCGCCGCAGACCGTTCACGAGCCGCTGCGGCGGCTGGGCAGCCGATTGGCTGAACAGCGGGGTCTGGCCGTCGTCGGTGACGATCAGTTCCACGGCATCCGGCCCCAATTCCACGCCCCCGAGCAGGTGCTCCAGGTTCTGGTCGGATTGCGAGTCGCCCTGGTCGGCCGCCGGAACGGACGCCACCACGAAATGGTCGTTGGCGAAGGCCTCGAATTCAGGGTCCTTGATCAGCGATGCCAACCGGGAAGAAGCCTTCGAGTCGCCATTCTTGGAAACCAGCAGCAGGATGGGCCGCTGGGCCGTTTTCGCCGTCTCGACAGCACTGTCGAGCGACGGCAGCACCCGGCCCGAGGCTGGAGCCACACTGGCCGTGGCCGCCGGCGGAGCCGGAACATGGCTGGCAAACTGGGCAACCCAGGTACTGGGCGACTGGCCTGTGTAGCCTGATTGAACGGTGATTTTCTGGCCGTCGGGACCGATCAGCAGGGCGCTGGGAAACGTGCGAACGCCGTATTTGATGCAGACCTGGGACCGTTCGGAGCGGACCGCCTGGGAAATCCCTTGCTGCGGCAGGTCGATCATCAGGAGCACGACGCGGTC
This sequence comes from Pirellulales bacterium, assembly GCA_044236455.1. GTDB lineage: Bacteria > Planctomycetota > Planctomycetia > Pirellulales > UBA1268 > CAMCQY01. The sequence goes on along the minus strand of JBIIGJ010000015.1, from coordinate 18,806 downwards.
GTCAGCCCAATCGAGGAACGTGTCGGTCGCGAGGACATTCTCCTCCAATGTCCGACAGTGGGGGCACCAGTCGCTGCCCGTGAAGATCGTGAGCACCGGCCGGCCCGTTTCCCGGGCCGTTTTCATGGCGGTTTCGTAGCTGGTCAGCCACCGATCGGACGCGGATGCCAGGCCGCCGGAGAACGCGGCAACTGCCAGAACGACGGCCAGAGCGACCCTGGGGAGTCGGGACGGGCACGAAGACAACCGCCGGAGGCGGACTACGTTGCGGACACTGATCATGACTTGCTCCCCGTAAACGACCCCTTCTGTCATCGGGCAGAAGAAGGCGTTTCCAAGAGGTTTCGTTCCTGAGAGATCCACGGAATCCGATGGATTCCTGGCTTGGAACCTAGCGGCACGCAAAAATTCCGCATAGCTCGCCAGATTGCCCACACCGCGCATCTACCCAAGCATTCCTGTTTGCGTCGGTTTTGTTGGACTTACGACACGTCGCGAACCCCTCCCAACAAGGGGACAGAAGGAGCGAGACGGCGTCTGGGCGGCCACGCACGCTGACCCCATCGCTTCCGCTCCGGGCTTGTATGCGGGCGGGAACGCCGATCCCATCGCTTCCGCTCCGGACGTTTATGCGACGCGGTGGCTCGTTCGAATAAAAGCCCCCGGCGGAAGCCGGGGGACTCCTGCCGGGCTAAAAAGACGCGAGGCCCACCGGGTTCGGTGGGCCTCGCTTTGAGACGTTGCTGTCAGGCGACCCGGGGGGCCATGGATGGCCCCCCGGCGGGGCCATTTAGAACTGCCAGATCGCGTCGCAGCCGCCATAGAGCTGGCCATACTCGTTGAAGTTTCGGCCGTAAGGCAGTGGGGCATTGCTGCCGTAAGCATCGGGCGAGTACCAGTCGTAGCGAACTTCAGGCCGCACGATGAAGTTGCGGTTGGGCTTCCAGTTGAGGCCCCAGGTCGCCTGCCAGAAGTTGCCCTGGTACCCTGTCTGCCAGTTGCCTGGCCCCGCCGGCAAACCGGCCACGAAGTTCCGCTGGCCCGAGACCACGCGGTAGCCGTTATTGTCGCGGAACCACTCGAGCCGCATGCCGCCGACCAGCGTCTCGCTGATGTTGTAGAACAGGTACTGGTTGATGCCGTACCACTGAGCGGTGCCGTTTTGGCCAACGCCGCTGTTCAGGGGGAGGGCATAGCTTCCGGCGTTGAACTGCCAGCCATTGTCGTTCTGGAAGACGTAGGTCCACTTGTCGTTCAGCTCGTTCGTGTAGACCGTGCTGATGACCGAGCGATTGCCCACCAGGTTCGTCGCAGCCGGGCCGCCACCGAGGATCGGCTCATTGCCGCTTGACGTCGTGATCGTGAGAGCCTGGGTTTCATCGGAGTTCTTGAACGACACACCGCCCAGGAACGCCGCATTGCTGTTGGCGCCCGGATAGCCGGAATTCGCGATCGGGATGCTGTTGATGGGATCGCTGTAGTTATCCCAGCCGTTCGTGATACCGGCATACACCGTCATCTGGTCGTTGGCCTTCCAGGTGTCGAGGATGCCGGTGTGGGTGAACGGCTCGCCGTATTGCATCGTGTAGGCGTGCGTGTAGAAGAAGTTGCCGATGGCCGGCACGACTTCATACCCGATGATCGTGTAGAAGTGGCCGAATTTCACCGCGTGCTTGTCGTAGCCGACTTCGCCATACAACTGCGGAAGCGCCAGACCGTAGTAACGGTTGCCCCACGAAGGCTGGCCGGGAACGGTTTGGTTCAGCAAATTGCCGTCCAGGCCACGGGCTGTGGTGTAGACGTAGTCGGTGCCGTAGAGCAGGTCGACGCGACCGCCCCAGTCAAGGCCGCCGTCCTCGGTGTCGAGTACCTTCTCGTTGACGAGGTAAAGCTGGTTCATCTGGCCCTGCCAGTTGCGGTCGTTGAACGTGATCGGGCCGTTCCAGGGCGAGCCCCAGTTGTTGGCACCGATGCCGGCGTTGATCCAGCCGTAGGTGGCGATGCCACGCTCTTTCAAGAATTCGGTTTCGAGGTAGCGATTCGGCGTGGCCGTCTCAGCTTCCTCCTGAGCCTCCTGCGGCGGAAGGGCCCGCAGCTGGTAGGCATCTTCCTGCGGAACGTTGGGCACGACGGGTGCCTGGGCGAGCGCGGTGCTGGTCGTCAGCAGCCCGGCCGCAACCCAGAGCGGCAATTTGAATTTGCTGAATCGCATGGTTTCTATAACTCCCAAATCAAGGGTGTGATTCGCACGGTGTGCGAGGGCGTGAGTGAATCGATCCAAGGGAGCGCACGCGCCACGTCCGCCGCTACGGACACATACCCCCCAACCTCTTTCTGCATCGCCCCACGTGGCCGAAAAACTGCGGCCGCGGTTTGCGAACCCGTAAGGTTGCCGCGACCGACAAAACGCCGTGGCAGACCTTGCCGGCTGGGCAAAGAACACCGGCGGCGTTCGCGAGGCTCAGCCGGCGGGGGCGAGCGCGCCTTCCAGCAGCGCCGCCACAAAGCGTTCGGGAGCGAAGGCCTCCAGATCGTCGGCGGTCTCGCCGAGGCCCACAAACTTCACCGGCAGCCCGAACTGCTCCGTCACCGGCACGATCACGCCGCCCCGAGCCGATCCGTCGAGCTTGGCCAGCACGATGCCGGTGCAGCCGGCCGCCTCCTTGAAGCCCTTCGCCTGCGAGAGGGCGTTCTGCCCGGCGGTCGCGTCGATCACCAGAAGCACCTCGTGCGGCGCGTCGGGAATCTGCTTGGCGATCACGCGTCGGATCTTCGCGAGTTCCTGCATGAGGTTCGACTGGGTCTGCAGTCGGCCGGCCGTGTCGATGATGCAGACATCGAAGCCGCCCTCGAGCGCCCGGGCGACGGCGCGATGAGCGACGCTGGCCGGATCACAGCCGGGCTCGCCACGGACGATCTCGGCCCCGAGCCGGCCGGCCCACATCGAGAGCTGCTCGACGGCCGCCGCGCGGAACGTGTCACCTGCTCCGAGGACGACCCGTTTGCCTTCCCGCGTGAACAGTCGGGCCAGTTTGGCGATCGAGGTGGTCTTCCCCGAACCGTTGACGCCCGTGACGAGGATCACCGTGGGACCGGAGTTGGCCGTGGCCACAGCCGCCCCAGTCTGCTCGAGCCGGGCGAGCAGCTGCCGACGGATGGAGTCGATCACGATCTCCGGATCGACCACGCGGGCCCGCAGCCGCTCCCGCACGTCGACGACGATCGCCTCGGCCGCGGCTGGCCCCATGTCGGTGCGGATCAAGGTCGCCCGCAGCTCCTCCAGGAACTCCTCGTCGACGAGCCGTCCCTCGCGTTTGAAGAGGTCGCGGACGTCGGTGTTGAGCACCTTCGCGGTCTTGGCGAGCCCGGCCCGCAGCCGGTCGAGCAGGCCGCCACCGGAACGGGCAGGCCCCTCCGCCGCAGCGTCGGCAGCCCCGGACTCCGCGGGGGCTTCAGGAGTGTCGGTCGCGGGCTTGCGGCCGAAGCGAAAGAGTGCCATCGAGTGTCTTCCTGTCAGGAGGCGGCCGGGACGCCGTCTGCCGGCATGCCATCGCGTTCGGCCAGCATCCGACCGAGAATGCCAGCCACGAACCGTGGCGAGGCTTCGGTGCCATAGCGACGGGCCAGTTCGATCGCCTCGTTCACCACGACCGGGCCGGGCACGTCGGTGTGCAGGATTTCGAAGGCCGCCATCCGCAGGATCGCGCGGTCGGTGGCAGCCATCCGTGCCACCCGCCAGTTCTGGGAGCGGGCGTCGAGTTCTGCGTCGAGCGTGGCCTGCTCGGCCTGCACGCCCTCCACGAGTGACCGGGCGAAGTTCACGAGCGGGGCGGCGCGAAGACGGCCCTTCAGGAAGCGTTCGAGATGTTCCTGCTCCGTGCCGGGGTTCGCCTCGAACTGGTAGAGCGACTGCAGGGCGACCTCGCGGGCTCGGCTACGGCTGGGCATGGGGATGGAGACGCGGTGGGGGTGCGGCGATGGGGTCAGGAAGCTTCGCGGCCGGGAAGCGATTCGAGGAGCGTGATCATTTCGATGGCGGCCGAGGCGCACTCGGCGCCCTTGTTGCCGGCATAGCCACTCGACGCATCGCCGCCGGCCCGGGCCAGAGCCTGCGCGAGCGTATCGCAGGTGAGCACGCCGAACAAGACAGGCAGGCCCCACGTCCGGGCGATGGCCTCGATGCCGCCGCCGACGGCGCGGGCGATGTGCTGGTCGTGCGTCGTCTCGCCACGGATGATCGCGCCTAAGCAGAGCACCGCCGCGTAGCGGCCGCTCGCAGCCATCTGATCGGCGATGAAGGGCAATTCGAAGGCCCCGGGCACCCAGGCCACGTCGATCTCCGCCGCCGGCAGCCCGGCCGCCACGAACGTGGCCACGGCGCCGTCGAGCAGCCGCCGTGTGATCGACTCATTGTAGCGGGACACCACCACTGCCACCCGCACGGCGGGCGGCAGGCGGTCGATCCGGCCCTGGAATACGTTCGCGCCACTGCTCATGACTTGAGGCTCATGAGGAATTCGCTGTTTGACTTCGTCTTCGACAGGCGGTTGACCAGCAGTTCCATGGCGTCGGTCGGGTTCATCTCGCCGAGCACCCGCCTCAGCACGCAGGTGCGGCGGTATTCGTCGGGCTCCAGCAGCATCTCCTCCCGACGGGTTCCCGAGCGGTTGATGTCGATGGCCGGATAGATCCGCTTATCGACGAGCCGCCGGTCGAGCACGATCTCGTTGTTGCCGGTGCCCTTGAACTCCTCGAAGATCACGTCGTCCATCTTGCTGCCGGTGTCGACCAGCGCCGTGGCGATGATCGTCAGCGAGCCCCCCTCCTCCACCTTGCGGGCGCTGCCGAAGAGCCGCTTCGGACGCTGCAGGGCGCCCGAGTCGACGCCGCCGGAGAGGATCTTGCCGGAGTTGGGCACTTCCGAATTCCACGCCCGCGCCAGCCGCGTGATCGAGTCGAGGAAGATCACCACGTCGCGGCCATACTCGACCAGCCGCTTGGCCTTCTCGATCACCATGTCGGCCACCTGCACGTGGCGGCTCGCGTTCTCGTCGAAGGTCGAACTGATCACCTCGCACGACGGCCCCCGCACCTGGCGTTCCATGTCGGTGACCTCCTCGGGCCGCTCATCGATGAGAAGCATGAAGACGTAGGCCTCGGGGTAGTTGGCCAACACCGCCTTCGCCATCTTCTGCAGCAGGATCGTCTTGCCGGCACGGGGCGGACTCACGATCAGACCGCGCTGGCCGAAGCCAATCGGCACGATCAGATCGACCACCCGCATCGCAACCTCATCGCCCGTCGTCTCCATTACGATCCGTTCATCGGGATGGAGCGGCGTCAGATCGTCAAAGAACACCCGCGTCGAGAGCTTGGCAGGATCCTCGCCGTTGATCGCCTCGACCCGCAGCAGCGCGAAATACCGCTCGCTCTCCTTCGGCGGCCGGATCTGGCCGGCGATGCTCATGCCATTGCGGAGCCCGAAGCGGCGGATCTGGCTGGGCGACACGTAGATGTCGTCGGGGCACGACAGGTAGTGGTGTTCGGGGCTGCGGAGGAAGCCAAACCCATCCGGCAGGATCTCCAGCGTGCCCTCGCCGAACATCAGGCCGTTGAGCTTCACGCGTTCCTTCAGGATCCGGAACACGAGGTCGTGCTTCTTGACGCCCGTCACGTCACCGACCTGCTCCTGCCTCGCCAGATCGACGAGCTCCTGCATCGACAGCTGTTGCAGGGCCGCGACCTGGTTGTCGCCCTTCTTGAGCGACTCGTAGTGCTCACTGATATCGGCGCCGTCCTTCACCTCCTCGGCGATCTCCTCCGCGATCGACATCGGCTCGCGATCCAGATCATCGTGCTGGGTATTGGTATCGGGAGGTGACATCGAGGCCTTTCGGCGCGGCGGGGAGCCGCGGAACTGGAGGGGGGCGGAGCGGGAGGAGGGAGGGGAAGGCGGGGAAGTCGATCCCCTGCCATGCGAGTTGCGGGATGGGACCAGCCGAATTCCCCCGCCACAGCCCTGCTGCGTATCAGCTGGAGAGTCCTGACCAGATGAGATCAACCTGAGACCAAGTATAGGCCAAATCCCCGGAGGTATCCACGGTCTCCGTTTTTTTCAGAAGGACCGGGGCGGTGGAGTATTTCCGACTCCAGGCGGCTTCCCGGGCCTCCTGCTCCGCCAGGTCCCACTGCCTTGCCGCCAGCCGTTGCCGGCGAACATTCTCGGAGCAGTTCACCGCCACGAGCCGATCGCAGACGTCGGCCCAGCCGGCCTGCACGAGAAGCGGCACGTCCAGCACGACGACCTCGCCCCGCCCTTTCTGCATCCCGGGGGTTTCATCGCGAGCCCGGGCGGCCACCAGTTCGTCGGCGATCCGCCGCCGCACGTGGGGGTGCACGATCGATTCGAGCCATTCGAGCGCCCGGGCATGGTCGGGCGTGGGGCCAAACACTCGATCGGCGACAGCCCGCCGGCAGATGCGGCCTTCGGCATCGAGCACGCCGGCGCCGAAGCGATCCGCGATCTGCCGGACGACATCACCTTCCTCGAGCACCTCGTGCGCGAGCCGGTCAGCATCGATCACGTGGGCGCCGTGCACCGCAAACCGCTGGGCGACGGTCGACTTACCAGCGCCGATCCTGCCGATGAGGCCGATGATGATCATGAGAAAGTTGTCGTTCGCCGCGAGAAGGATTGCAAGGTCGGCACGATGCCGAGCCTTGCCGTAAATACACGGCCGGGGCGGGCACGCTCCGCTCGCTGCGGCGGCTCCTCGGTTGCCTCTGTCGAAGTGGCTGCCCTTAAGGCTCGGAGGCGCCTGAGGCTCGCTTCACGTGCCCGCCCCGGCCTCGTCGCGTGTCCATACAAGCCCCCGGCGTGAGCCGGGGGATTCCCACGAGGCCTATTTCTCACACTCGGCCCAGGTGCCGCCCTCATGCACCGACACATCCAGCGGCACGTCCAACGTCATTGCCTGCTGCATCTCGTGGATGACCATCTGCTTGACCGCCTCCGTCTCCGCGGCGGGTGATTCGAGCAGGAGTTCGTCGTGGATCTGCAGCACGATATTCGCTTGCGTGGCCATCGCCTCGAGCCGCCTGGCCACGCCCAGCATCGCCAGCTTGATGAGGTCGGCGGCGGAGCCCTGCACGACGGTATTGATCGCAGTCCGCTCGGGCAGCGAGAGCGCGAAGACGCCGGCGGCGGTCCGCCGGCCCGCGTGGTCACGGACGCCCGAGATCGCCCGCCGCCGCCCGAGCATCGTCGTCACGCCGCCGTCGCGGCGGCACCGGTCGAGCACGTCGTCCATGAAGGCCGCGGCACCGGCGAAAGACCGGAAGTAGGCGGCGATGAACGCGGCCGCTTCAGCCTGCGGGATGCCCAGCGACTTGGCGAGGCCGAAGCTGCTCTGGCCGTAGAGGATGCCGAAGTTCACCGCCTTGGCGGTCCGCCGCATCGCGGAGGTTACACTCGCCGGCTCGACGCCAAACACCGCCGCCGCGGTGCTCGAGTGGATATCCTCACCAGCCGCGAAGGCCCCTCGCATCGCCGCGTCGCCGGAGAGGTGGGCCAGGATGCGGAGTTCGATCTGAGAATAGTCGGCCGCGATGAACCGCCAGCCCGGCTCGCGGGGCAGGAAGGCGGCGCGGATCTGCTGCCCCTCGGCCGTGCGAGTGGGGATGTTTTGCAGGTTCGGATCGCTGGAGCTGAGGCGGCCGGTTGCCGTCACGGTCTGGTTGAACGACGTGTGAATCCTGCCGGTGGTCGGGTGCACGAGCGTCGGCAGGCTGTCGACGTAGGTGCTCTTCAGCTTGGCGTACTTGCGGTGTTCCAGCAGCAGAGCGGGCAGCGGATGCAGCGGTGCGAGTTCCTCGAGGACCTCCGCGTCGGTGCTCGGCCCGGTCTTCGTCCGCTTCACCACCGGCAGCCCCAACTCGTCGAACAGCACCACGCGAACCTGCAGCGGCGATGCGATCGAGAATGGATGCCCGGCGAGACGGTGAATCTCCGCCTCGAGCGTGGTGAGCTTCTCGGCATACTCCACCGACAGCGCCGCCAGCACGGCCTTGTCGATCCGCACCCCCCGATACTCCATGCCGGCGAGCACTCCGGCCAGCGGCATCTCCACGTCGGCAAAGAGGCTGGCGAGTCCGGCCTCCGCAAGCGCCGCCGGCAGCCGCACCGCCAATTCCCGACCGATGCGGCAAGCCGCCACGGCCTGCGCGGCCTCGGTCGGCTGATCGAGCACCTCGCCGCCGGCGCCGTTCAATGCCGCCGCAACCGCGGCGGGATCGATGCCGTGTCGCAGGCTCACCTCCGCCAGGCCAAGGTTGCGTTCGCCGGCCTCGAGCAGGTAGGCGGCGAGCATCGTGTCGAACACCCCACCCGCCAGTTCGATGCCCAAAGCCCGCAGCGCCAGCGACTGTCGCTTGAGATCGTGGCCAGTCTTGGGCACCGCCGGATCGGCCAACAGCCCGCGGAGGGAAGGGCTGGCCGCGAGCCGCTCATCCGTGACCCACGTCGCGACGTCGTTGGTGGCCAGTGCCAGCCCCGTCGGCGGCGACATGCTCGTGATGGCGACGGCAGCCCCCTTGCCGCGAACGCAGCAGAGGGCGATCGGGGCCGTGGCCCGCAGCCGCGCGACCACGGCCGCCAGGGCCACCTCGTCGGCCGGCTCCTCGAAGGCAGCCGCTGCCGCGGGCACGCCGTCGCCCCCTGGCGCCGCCGTCGGGCCGGTACCGTCGAAATCGAGGAGTGCCTGCGGGTTGGCACGCCGCGGGGCCGCATCCGCGGCTGGCACAGTGGCGGCACGGGCTGGTTTCGCCGAAGCAGTCTTCGTGGAGGCGGTCTGCAGCACCTTCGACAGCAGGCTTTTGAAGCCCATCTCCCGCAGGAACTCGGCGAGCAGCGTGGCATCGGGGGCATGGCAGACGCCGGCCGCCCACGGGATCGGAATCGGCACGGCCGAGTCGAGACGGATCAGCTCCCGCCCCGCACGGGCGGTGTCGGCATGCAGTCGAAGATTCTCCCGGCGTTTAACGCCGGCGACGTCATCGGCATGTGCGAGCAGCTGATCGAGAGTCTCATAGGTCTTCAGCAGTTCGGAGGCGATCTTGGGGCCGATGCCGGGCACGCCTGGCACGTTGTCGACGGCGTCCCCCACGAGCGAGAGAAAGTCGACGACCTGATCGGGCCGGATGCCCCACTCTGCCAGCAGTTCCTCCGAGCCGAAGATGACGTTGTTCCTCAGGTTCAACAGCCGCACATGGTCGCCGAGCAGCTGCCTCGCATCCTTGTCGGACGTGGCGATGACGCAGTCGCCACCCGCCGCGACGGTGCGGACCGCGAGCGTGGCGAGCAGGTCGTCGGCCTCGAAGCCGGACTGTTCGAGGCAGGGAATCCCCATCACGTCGAGCAGGCGGCGGATCAGCGGGATCTGGGGAACGAGGTCGGCCGGCATCTCGGCGCGGGTCGCCTTGTAGGCCTCGAACCGTTCGTGGCGAAATGTCGGGCCGGGCGTATCGATGGCGCAGACAAGATAGTCGGGTTTCTTCTTCTCGATGATGTCGAGCAGGTCGCGGGCGAAGCCAAACACGGCCGACACGGGCGTGCCGTCGGGCGACGCCATCTCCGGCAGCGCATGAAAGAGCTGATACACCCGCGAGAACGTGTCGATCGCCCAGACCGTCTTCCCATGCAGGTCGGGGTCGGGCGTCGAAGAGGAAGCTGTGTCGGTCGGCATGAATGGTTCCAGAGGCGGTGGAAGCATACCGGCCAGCATGCTCGAAGACGACGCTCACAGGTTTGGCATGTGAAATCACACGCATTGGTTCGCCGGCTGCGGCATGCTCGTCGCCGGCGGATTCTGCTACAGGATGCTCGTGGACGATGGTGAATCGCTTGTGAGTCGCAGAATTCACCGGCTCCTGCGCGTGCCTCCGACCGGCTCCTCAGCATCAGTATTCACGAAAAACATCGCATCGTGCGATTTTTTCTTGGCCGATCTCCGTCGGCTGGTGCTAACCCGGCCCTCCGGGCCTGGCGCACATCATCCCGTCGCTTGCGCTCCGGGCTTGTATGCGATTCGGCATGATCCGTGAGGGGCTGCCCATGTCCCGAGAGCCGGCGTTGCTGACCAGCGCAGGCAGGATGCCGGAGCGCAGTCAGCATCGAGTGAGCGGAGGCCAGGATGGCCGTAGCGAACGTCCGGCGACGGGGCATGGGCAGCCCCGAACCGTCCCCGGCGACGCGTCACCATAATGGCCGAGACTGGCGTGCGGTCAATCGCCGCTCGGCGGCTCGTACTCGAAGTCTTTCCACTTCATCGCGCGGCGGAAGGGCTCGATGCGGAGCACCACCTCGCCGTTCTGAAAGATCCGCACCGTGCCGCTGGTCTCGCTCACGGCCACCGCCACGCTCCGCGTGCGACGGGTGATTGCGGCCGCCGCCCAGTGCCTCGCGCCCAGTCCCTTGGCCACCGACACATTCTCCGCCGACGCATCGATGTAACGGGCAGCCCCCTCCACCGTGCCGTCCGGCCCGACCACGAAGGCGCCGTCGAGCTGGGCGATCTCCTTGATGCCCTCGCGGACGCGGGGGTCGGTGAGCTTCCGCTCCGAGCGGCTGTAGCCGCGGACGGGATCGAAACCGGTGCTGTGGCTCGACTGCATCACCTTGCGGGTGTCGCCCACGACGAAGAGCGTGCCGACGGGTTTCCCCTCGCGTCCCTCGCGACCGATCTCCACCGCCAGGTCGACGACCATCTTGAGCGTCTCGAGCGGCACCTTGGTTTCGAGATTCCGCAGGTCGCGGCTGGTGAGCTGGCCGAGATGCTCCTCCAGCCTGAGCACGCTCACCGAGTCGATCGTGCCGGCCTCGAAGCCGCTGTAGATGGCCACCACCTGGGCTTCCGGCGCGATCATCTCCGCGGCCACGCACTCCAGGAGCGCCTGCGTGAGACGCTCGTGCACGGGCAGACCTGCCACGTCGAGCGGCACGCCACGCAGGCCGTGATCCGACACGCCGGCCAGATGAGCATCGTCATCGGCCGCCACCAGCACGGGGGCGGCTCCCGCGAAGCTCCGCACCCGCTCCCAATCGAGCCGTTGCTCGACCAGCAGCAGCATCGCCTCGGACGCGGTGGCCTCGTAGAGCCGCGCCGCCACTTCGAGAAGCTGTTCCAGCTGTTGGGAGAGATTTACGGAGGTCATCGGGCCGCATCCTGGGCAGATCCCACGCCATGGCCGACACGATACAGCCAAAAAACTCTTCGACCGACGACGCTCAGCCGATTCCGCCGCGCAAGGCTCTGCGCAGCAAGCCTACGGGGTGAACCTTGCCGGTTCAAGAATAGGCCCTCGTTCGCGCACCGCGAGGCAGCTACCGGCGGATCGCCGACCGCGGCGACTCCTCGCCTGCGGATGCCTCGAAGTCGGGCCGCTCCGCCATCTGCAGGGCTGCCTTTGCCTTCATGGGGTCGGCCTTCATGGGGCCGTGGAAGGCGGCGATTCCGCCCGGCAAGACGGTGCCCCATGCCCGTTCCTGATAGATGGTGAGCGAATGGAGGGCATGGCCGAGCGGCCCGATCTTCCATTCCCTTGATGGCTCGCGGGCCAGAGCGGCCGTGAGAAACTCCACTGCCGCCGTTACGCGGGGCTGGAAGAGCGCCTCCTGGTCGAGCGAGGCCACGAGCCACTCGAGGATGTGACCGGTGGTCTGAATCTTCCTGTCGATGTCGTCATCGCGGTCGGCCGGATACTTGAACCACTCCGTGCTGAAGGAGCCGTCACGGTTCTGCAGTTTCGTGAGCGTGAACTGCTGGTAATCGCGGACAAACTTATCGGCCCGCAGGTAAACGCCGTCGAGCTGCCCCGTCGCCCGCAGCCGCCGCTGGCAGCCGTATGCGAGGCCAAACAGCCGATGCGTGCCGCCACACGGCGCTCCGCGGATTGGCTGCTCTATCTCCTCCGCCACCAGCTTTTCCAACGACCAGATCTTGCCGTCGCGGGCCGTCCACTGCGAGTCGGTCGGCAGGTAGTGGGCCAGCGCGATGAGGGCGAAGGTGAGCTCGGTGCCCGACTTGCAGGCCAGCTTTTCCTCGGTGACGAGGTCGGCCACCGTGAACGTCTTCGACTGGATCGTGATCGGCGAGTTCATCGCCACGCGGCACTGGGCCAACACGGCGAGATACTGCGCCGAGTGCCCCTGCACGCCGATGCCACGCAGCGCCGTCAGCCGGTCTCCCGCTGCGGCGAGCATCACCTGCCCCCCACAGCGTCCGCCCGTGTTGACCCAGCCGATGGCGTTGACCGGATCACCGGCGGGGCCGCCCACGCGGATCTTCGTCGGGATGCCGAAGGCGATGAAACCATGCATCACCTCCCACGGCGTGTGCTTGGCCGTGTTGAGCGGACGACGCTGGTAGGCGGCGAGTGTCTGCGAGATGCGGGTCCGCAGCTTGGCGAATCTGGCCGTGGCGGGGGCCGCGGAACCGGACGGCTTGGCGGTCGCGGGCTGTCCGGAACTGCGTGCTTCCGTGGGCCGCTTGGCGGGAACGGCGATCGAGTTGGTGACGGCCGACGAGCGGGCGGCCGTTCGTGGCGGACGGGGAGCCGTCCGCTTGAAGTCGGGATCAGCGGCAGCGGCGGCCACCTTCTCGGCCGTGGACTTCAGCGACGACGCGAACGCCATCGTTTCGTCCCACGTCGGTGGCGTGGTCACAGGCGGCGGCGATGGGGGTGTTGCCGAATTGGCAGGCGTCTGGCCCGCGGGCCTCGCTGCGGCCGCCTGCCGTTCCAACAACTTCACTTCCTCCGGTCCTGGCGGGGTCGGCGCGGGGATGAACGCCGGCTCCGGCTCCGGCGGCCGGCCAAGCAGCGAGTCGAAGAACTTGCGGGGCGACGGAGGTGCCGCCTGCGGAAGCGGCAGCCATGGATGCGCCACCACGAAGGCAATCGCCAGCAGGCAGACCGTGGCCCGACCACGACATCGTCGGAGGAGGCAGGCGTGCCGGAACGCAGTTGAAATCATGAGGCGAGTCAGGGGTGGCACGCGTGGATGATGCAATGAAAATGGCTGTTGGTCGGGGCCTCTAAGCCACGCAACCGTCTCTTGTATCGGCTTTCTCGCCGTCAGATCGTTGTCGCTTGCCGCTGCATGCCTGAGGATTCCGGCAGCTTGCCGCGAAGGACCAGGCCGCGCAAGCCCCCTAGCCCTCGCCTCTCTCCCCAGCTCCCTGCGTGGAAGAGTTTCCAGACAGAGCCGCGAGCGTCAGAAAAGGCGGCGGAAGCTCTCTGCGATCGACCACTCGGCCTTCTTGGCCTCCGGATCGACGGCCCATTCCCGCCAGGCATTGACGTCGTTGCCGAGGTCACGGCCGCTGACTTTCTTGAGCGATGCAACGGCCCTGTACTGCACGGCGGGATCGGCATCCTCGAGGGCCCGCGCGAGCACGGGAATCGCCTGTTTGTCCTTGAGTTCGCCCAGCATCCTCAGTGCCCGCAGCCGCACATCGAGTTCCGAGTCGGTCTGAAATCGAGTGGCCAGCAGTTGAACCGCTTCGTCGCCCCCCCGCTTGGCCCAGACGTCGCAGGCTTTCATCCGCACCATTTCGTTCGGATCCTGCAGCCCGCCTTTGCAGATAGCGGTGGCGGAGGCGGTGTCGTACTCGGCCGCCGTCTCCAGAATCGTGCTGCGAACCCGCGGGTCGTGTTCTTCCAGCATCATGCGGACGAGATCCTGCGTGAACTCCAGCTGGTTTTGCGTCGACTCCGTCTTCACGACCTTCGACCGTTCCGCGAGCTTCTTGATCCGCGTATCGGCCGTGTATCCGTATTTCTCCTGGTCGCGGGCAGCCTTATCCTTGTTTTTCCACGGGCTCCAGCTGGCGCAGCCGGTGACCGCCACGGTCGCGAGCAGGGCAAGGCACACCATTCGGGAACGCCGAAACGAGGGCGAACGCGATGCGGATGAAATCATGGATCGTCACCACCTGATGAGAACTGTCCACGGGGCGGGAAACCGTATCGCCAGGGAACGGGCAGAACCAGATCAATGTTGCCCCGGCTTGGGGGGCGTGGACCTGCCGCCCTCCGCTTTCTTTCCCAGTCCGCCTTTCCTTGTCCCGCGAAACCTGTTTGCATGGCATTCTTCGCACTCCCCGGAGCCGGCCAGCATGTCGCGTTTCGCCAGACTGTTGTTGGGCACGGCCCTGGCCTGTTCGCTCGTCGGAATGGTCCGCGGCGAACCGGGAGGAACGCAGCGGACGGCGGCAGCCGGCCGGCAGTCGGCGGCACCGCAGGTCCGGCAGGACCCCCGCCGCATGGAACGGGTCGACGTGCAGGTCGAGGGAGGCCGGCAGCAGATCGACGGGGTCGTGCTCGTGGAAGCCGTCGACGGCGGGCTCCTGCTCGAACGGATTGACGAACGACTGGAACTGGTGCAGCCCGGCGCAATCATCTCCCGCACGGTGATCGCCCAGCCCGATGGGGAATCGCCCCGGGATCTTGGCCGGCGAATCCTCGGCGAACTGCCGCCGGGCTTCGACCTCCTCGTGACCAAGCACTACTGCATCTGCTTCGACACGTCGCGGGCGTATGCCCAATGGTGCGCCGCGCTCTTCGAGCGGCTCCATGACGCCTTCGCCAATTTCTGGAAACAGGCAGGGCTCGAGATGAAGCCGCCACCACGCCCCCTGCTGGTCGTGATCTTCGCCGACCGGCAGCGGTATGAAGCCTTCGCGGCCCGCGACCTGGGGGCCGCCGCCGACCGCGTGGTCGGTTACTACAACCTCATGACCAACCGCGTCACCACGTTCGACCTCACCGGCAGCGCGAGCCTGGCTCGCCCCGCGGGACAGGCCGCCGCGCGGGCCGGCCTCGAGATCCTCGGCAGCCCGGAGGCATCCGGCATGGTCGCCACACTCGTCCACGAGGCCACCCACCAGATGGCGTTCAACGGCGGGCTCCACCGGCGACTCGCGCCTGTGCCCCTCTGGCTCAGCGAGGGCGTGGCCACCTACTTCGAAACGCCCGACCTTGGCAGCGACCGCGGCTGGAAGGGCATCGGCAACGTCAACTCGCAGCGGTTGGAGCGATTTCTCGCGGGCTATCGGGCCGGGACGCTCGAGCAGATCGTGCTGGGCGACGAGCCGTTCCGCCGGCCCGATGAGGCGCTCGACGCCTACTCCCGGGCCTGGGCCCTCACTTTCTTTCTGATCCAGACGCGAAAGGCCGCGTTCGTCGACTATCTGCGGACGATCTCCCGCAAAGAACCGCTCGCGGACGACTCCCCGGAGGAACGCCTTCGTGATTTCACGGCCGCGTTCGGGGCGTCGCCGGCGGACCTCGAGGAACCGCTGTTCAAAGCCATGACGCGGCTGCGGACCGGTGCACGGTGAGGCGAACCGGTTTGCCTGCTCAGCGAACCACTCCATAAAATGCCGCCGCGAAATATCGTGGCTCGATTGTCCCACCGCTCTGGAGAACCGCGACATGCCCTCGGACCCCCAATCGGCCGCCTTCACACTCCCGCTGGCACGCGTTCCCGGAAACACTGCCGCCCTGGGAGGCACGTCTCGTCGCTCGTTCCTCGGCGGCACCCTCGCGGCCTCGTGCGCGGCCGCGGGCACAATGCCGTCGGGCGGTCTGTTCGCCGCCGGCGAACAGCGACTCCGCGTCGGACTGGTGGGCTGTGGCGGCCGCGGAACCGGCGCGGCGCTGCAGGCTCTTCATGCCGATCCAGCGGTGCGGGTGGTGGCGCTCGGCGATGTCTATGCGGATCAGGTGGCATCGGCGGCGGAGCTGCTCGGCAGTGCGGGCGGACAGTTCGACTGCCCCCCGACGCAACGGTTCGTCGGGACTGATGCCTACCGCAGCGTGATCGAGAGCGGTGTCGACGTGGTGCTGCTCGCTGCGCCGCCCCACGTTCGGCCGCTCCATCTGGAGGCGGCGGTGGCTGCAGGCAAGCACGTCTATTGTGAGAAGCCGGTGGCCATCGACGCCGCGGGCGTGGTGCGGGCGGCGGCGGCGGCGGTCCGCAGCCGGGCGGCCGGGCTGGCGCTCGTGTCGGGCTTCTGTTTCCGGCACGACAGTCGCATGATGGAGTTGGTGGCAAGGATGCATGATGGCGCGATCGGCAGGCCGCTCTCGGTGCAGGCCCACGCGGTCATCGGCCTGCCGTGGCGCAAGCCCCTGGACCGCGGGCGGGAATCGGGCGAATGGCCGCTCCGCAACTGGATCTCGTTCGCCCGGTTTTCCGGCGGTCACTTCGTCGAACACCACGTCCAGGCCATCGACAGGGCGATGTGGATTCTGGGAGACGCGCCGCCGCTGGTGGCCGAAAGCCTCGCCGATGCTCCATGGGCCGCCAGCGGAGCTCACGGAAACGAGGCGACCGGGGCAATCGGCGACTGCCCGGCGACCACGGCGGTCCGCTACACGTTTGCCGATGGCAGAACGATCGAGGCCTCGATCGACCGCCGGGAACAGGCCCGCGACCGGATCATAGAGGCGGTGACAGGATCGGACGGCAGCTGCGACCTTGTGCGTGGCATCATCGCCGGCCGTCGGGCCTGGACGGCACCGGCGATCCAGCGGCCGAGCCGCCATGCCGCCACCATCGAGGGGCTCGTCCGGGGCATCCTGACGGGCCGGGGTGCCCATGACGGCGAGACCATGTGCCGCAGCACCCTCGTGGCCGTGATGGGGAAAATGGCCGCGGAAACACGCCGTCCGGTGGCCTGGAGCGAGTTGACAGGCGGCGCGTCAGCCACGGCCTGATCGCTACAATTGGAATGGCGTGAATCACCGTGGCTTCATGCGACGATGTTGAGCGGGGGTCTGCCGGTCACGGAACTGCCGGAATACGGGAAAGAAGGCGTCAATGGCTTCCAGCAACTCGAGCGTCGTGCAGTCGTTCAGCATCGCGCTGATCGTGTTCGTGATGCTCACGTTCGTGCTGGCCGTCACCACCTACCTCTACTTCAAGAAGGCCGACGAAAACCTGAAGTTGATGGAGGCCAAGCAAAAGGAGGCCAGCGACGCCAACACCAAGCGACTGGAGGCGGAGAAAAACAGGCGAGAACTCGTGAAAGACGTCCTCGGCTTCCCCGAGGACATGGCCAACTCGGAGATCCTGGAACGGAAGCAGGACGCCATCGACGACGTGTACGGCTCGTACCTGGAGGAGCCAACGTACGAGAAACTGGTGGAGTGGCTCTCCTCGTCGATTGAAAAACATTATGTCTCGATAAAGCAGGAGCAGGCCGACAAGGACCGCTTCGCCGCCGAGAAGACGCAACTCGAGAAAAAACAGGCTGAGGAACTGGCGACGCTGGCCGCATCCAGAAAGACCGCCCAGGACGAACTCGAAAAGCTGCGAAATGAAAAAACGGCCTACGAGAAGGACAACACCGACCAGAAAAACAAGCTCGTGGCGGAGCGCGAAGCGGCGAACTCCCAGGCGAAGCGGCTCAAGTTGCTCGGTGAGGAGATCGCGAAGGCAAAACCCTATCTCACGGCCGACAGGCTGAAGAACTGGCCGCCCGACGCGGCCGCAGAGGGGGGCGGAGGGGCGGCGGACGAGGGACGCGACGAGCGCAGGGTAGCGCTCATGCTCGACGAAATGCGGGATCGCGAACGGACGATCGTCCGACTCAATCAGGTCCTCGCCCGGCTCCGCGTGGCAGACCCTGCCTTGCAGAACACCGTGTTGGCCGCGACACCGAAGGATGATCGCGTGGACGGGTTCGACGGCCGTATCCTTTCGGTCAACGAACTTGATCGCACGGTGCTGGTCGCCTGCGGGACGACGACGGGCCTCCGGGCGGGACTCCACTTCAACGTCTATCCGCCCAACGATCCTCGGCCGCAGCTCGGCAGCAACAAGGCCGTGGTGGAGGTGGTGGCGATCGAAAGCGACTCGCTTGTCCGCTGCCGCGTGCGGCAGGATTCCATCCAAGACCCGATCATTCCGGGCGACGTCGTGGCAACGAGCCTCTGGTCGCCGGGCACGCCATTGGAGGTGGTGATCGTCGGGCTCGTGCAGCTCGGCGGCAATCCGGACGCAGACAGAAGCAGGCTGGAACAACTCGTGGAACGGATCGGAGGAAGCGTCGCGAAAACGCTGACGACCTCCACCACGATGGTCGTGGATGCCGGGGTACCGCAGGTGAAGGGGGCCGCGTCCGAAGGCCAGAGTTCGCGGAAGAAAATGTCCGAGAAGGAGAAGAAATTCCGTGACGACCAGCTGCGAGAAGCGAAGCAACTGGGGATCAGGGTCATGGCGATCGAGCCGTTTCTCGACAGTCTGGGACTCCAGGTCGAATCGGTGCGGGCAAACCGTCTGCCGGTGCCCGTCGATCCGCAGGCAGCCCCCGCCCGCTCCGAGAACGTCGCGTTCTGAATACACGCGAAACACCGGTGTCCTGCTGCCCTGACGGGCGGATGCCCGTCCTCAGCGAGTTTCTTGGCGACCTCCGGTCGCTGGCGCCTTGATGCATCCGCGAGAGGCTGCCCATGCCCTGAGAGCCGGCGTTGCTGACAAGCGCAGGCAGGATGCCGGAGCGCAGTCAGCATCGAGTGAGCGGAGGACAGGATGTCCGAAGCGAACGTCCGGCGACGGGGCGTGGGCAGCCCCGAGCCGTTGCCAACACCTCCGGATCACGGTCCACAGTTCCGCCAAGGCAGTGACCGCAGGCAGGCCTCGCCTCGCCACGAACGAACAGAACGTGCTGAGCCCCTGCCCTTCTGCTAGGCTTTTAGCGTCCGTCTGGCGACTCCGCCACACGGCTCTCACATCTGCCGTC
>JBIIGJ010000073.1:0-17646 GCA_044236455.1 Pirellulales bacterium | reverse complement strand
TCATGGACGAGGTACTTGGGATCCTGCTTGAGCAGAGCATCGACGTAGGCTGCGGCGCGGGGGTTGTCCTCGAAGTATTTCGCCTGCTTCTCGCGCATGAACACCAAATACTGCAGGGCATCACGAAGCCGTTGAGCGCTGTCGCCCTTGCGCAACGCGGCATACTGCAGCAGGATGCCGCGGATCGGCTGCAGGTGAGCCCAGCCCGGCATGGCGTTGTAGCTCACCAGCAGCAGCCCCCCCGGGGCGAGCCGTTCCCGGGCGATCGCCAGAATCTCGTCGCGAACGCTCGGCGCCACCCAACTGTAAACGCCATGCAGCGCGATGAAATCAAATTCCCCCAGATCATCCGGGATGTGACCTAAGTCCGCCGTGATGATGCGGGCATTGCCGAGTTTGCCCGCTGCAATGTCGCGGGCGACCGCCGCGGTATGTTCCGGGTTGACGTCCACGCCCACGAACTCACCCTGCGGATAGGCAGCGGCCAGCGTGGTGAGGCAGCGTCCCAGCCCGCATCCAAGTTCGAGAAAGCGGAAGCCTTGGGCTGTCTGCGGTGGGACGATGCCGTTCAAGGCGGCGACATGACGCATCGCCACCGGCGACATCTGCGGGTAAAAGCCGGGCACGTAAGTAACGTCTGTAACATAACCGGCAGCTGTCATGGCGTTCTCCTTTATGGACTTGCCCACCTCGATGGAGGGAGTATCGACCATCGCAGCACATTCGGCAACTGCCTCGCTCAGCGGCTCAGGAGTTTTCGCCACTTTCGTTGGATGCGGCGTCGTACGCTGGCGAGCTCGGCCGGCAAGCGGTCGATCCCCAGCACATGGCCGACACTGCGGCTGCGGGCAACCGGTTCCAAGGGTGTCGAAAAGATCCGTGCGAACTGGTCAAGAATCTGGGCAGCATCCGCACACGCGGGCACTCGGTTGCCGCGATACCATGGCCGGCCGAGCAGTTCGCGATGGAGGTCGGGATTGCGGTCCACCTCGACCACCCGGTCCAGGAGATCGTCGAGCGAGCGGGAATCGTGGGCCGAGAGAAAACTCCGCGTGTCAAAATCGCGGCCCACGAGAGGGTCGCCCCAGTAGATCGGGATCGAGTCGACCAGCATCGGTTCGACGATCTTTTCCGTCGTGTAGCCCGGATGCGACTCGTTCTCGAAGGCGATCGTGAACTTGTAGTCCCGCAGAAAGGCCTGTTTGTCGCCCACGCGGTAGCCCAGCGTATTGAAGAGCTTTCCCCCGGAATCGACGGGCTTGTACCGGGAGAGCTTCCTGAAAAAGTCGTTTCGGGTGCGGCACAGCGGATTGGAGACGACGAACGCACAGAATCGACTTTTCTGCGCCAGGATGAGGGCAGGATCGTAGTCAGGAGGCTTCACCAGCGTTACAGGATCGACGTAAAACGGCCAGTGTGGCAGCCGGAAATGCCGCGGGTGCGGACTGTCTTCGAATGAAAACGCCCAGTCGCACGCGCTCCAGTCCGGCTGGATGTTCTCTCCCGTGTAAAAGATCCGCACGCAGTTCCACCGGCGATGCTCACGCCGGCGTTTGCCGACGTACGCGAAGATGACGAAGTCTGGTTCGTCACAAAGTACGAGCCGGTAGCGACGGCCGAGCAGCCGCGTGAAAAAGTTGTCGTGCGGGTCGAAGCCGTCCCAGAAGCCCGCGAACTGCAGACGGATCGTCGGTAGTGCCTCGCTGGGATCTGCAGGAGAGCCGTCGCCGTTATCGCTCACGTGGCGGCCGTCCAGCCGTAGCGCACGTAGCGACGTTCGGCGGTGCCGTCATCGAACAGGTCGACCACGGCATACCCGAAATCGGTGTCGCGGTTACGGCCCTTCCACCACCCAGCCGACACTGCGCCGTTGCACAGGTACCGCACGCCCTGATAGTCGATTTGCTCAATGAGGTGCATGTGGCCGGACGCACAGGCCTTGATGTTGCGTCGCCCGGCAAACAACGTCTGAAAGCGGTCGCCATCGACGTGGATGCGGCTGCCCGGCACCTGAATGACAGAAGCCCCCGGCGCCGATGGCCCCGCCACCGCGAGCGGCGTGGCAGACAGGATCGGCATATGGGAGAAGATGATCACCGGCGTCGCCGGAGCGACGGCCGCGAGGTCGCGTTCCAGCCAGTCCCACTGCGCGTCGTCGATCCGGCCGATGTAGCTCTGCTCGTGGGGAAACACGCTGTCGAGCAGCACGATGTGCCAGCCGCCACGGTCGAAGCTCGTGTAGGGCAGGTCGCGACCGAATTCGTCGCACACCCACCGCTTGCCATAGAGCGGTTCGGTGCCGTCGGTGCCCGCCTTCGCGCGGCCCCAGCCCCAGACATCGTGGTTGCCCACGACACTGTGCATCTCGATCCCGCAGTGGTCGGCCTTCACCTTCCGCCATAGTTCCCACTGCAGCTTCGTGCGGGCCATATCGGCATCGAAGGCGTCCATGATCGTGTCACCGCCGCTGATGATCAGATCGGGAGCCGCGCCGTCAGGAGCGTCACCGCCAGCCATCGCCGGCCGCCCCTGCACGTGGGCGAAGCAGGCCGCGAGACCGCGGGCGGCCTGCAACTCCGGCTGGAGATGGATGTCGGTGAGGTGAGCGATCCGCAGGCGTCGCGACGGCGGAGTGGCCGCTGTGGACGGAGAGGCGACCGCCGCAGCGGCCACGCAAACAGCCGACGTCCCAACACCGAAAAAGTCGCGGCGAGTGATCGACATGTGGGAAGTCCTCGGAAACGTTCCCGTGAGTATAGCTCGACGCTCCCGCTGCATACCGTCCCGAAGCCGAAACGTCTTCAGAACGCCAGCCTAGAGCAGTACGGCCACCTTCTGCCACAACGTCCACAGGCCCAGGACGACAAACCCGGCCGAGCACAACCAGAGCAGCAGATCCCAGGCCCCCGACGGCGTGAGCCGGGGGTCGAAGTCGCGATGGCGAAAAAAGAGCACGGCTACGCCCAGAGCAGCCAGCATGATGGCCTGCGCGATCCCGCTGGCGAGCACCATGGCCACGGGTTCGCGAATAACCAGCGCCAGCACGAGCGCCACGAGCGGCCATGCCACCGACAGCCGCCGGGTCCAGGTGGCCCGCGATGCCTCGTCCGAAGGCAGCCGACCGGCCAGAATCAGTCCGTCGACCACCATCCGGGCGTTACCCGCCGCGGCCACGAAGAGCGTCGAGTAGAGCACGGCGAACGCACCGATGAGAAACACGCCGCGGGCCCAGTCACCGAACACCGGCGCATACATGGCGCCCAGCGTGCGGACCATTTCCCCGCCCGCGGGCCGCAGGCCGAGCCGACCGAGCGTGGCGGCACCGAGCAGGTAGAAGCAGATGGTGACGGTCGTGTAGACGATCATCGATCCCCAGGCGTCGAGTTGCATCACCTTGAGCCAGCCGCGCGCGCGCATGGCCCAGGCCGGCGAATCATCCCGTGGTCCCACCGCCTGGCCGTAGCCCTTTTCCAGGCACCAGTAGGGATAGACCATCAGTTCGCTCGCCCCTACGCCGATGATGCCGACCGTCGCCAACGCCGTCACCAGCGGCGATCGGCCGCCCACCGCCGGAGGAATCGATGGGATCAGGCCGCTGACGAGTTCACCCGATACGATCGCCCACACGGGATCGAATTGCAGCATCACGAGAGCCAGGAGCGTGACGAGCGTGAAGGTGCCGACGAGCAGAATCGACACCAACTCGATGAGGCGATAGCGACCGATTGCGAGGAGCGCGGCTGTGACCACGCCCGTGACGATGGCCCAGATTGTTTCGTCAGGAGGCGACGGCAGCGTGTTCATCGCCCCGGTGACCGCGTCGAGCCGGGCGTGGATCGCGTCGGCTTCCGCGGCATTGCCGCGCCGCCGGACCGCCGCCTCCGCCACACCCATGTCGGCTGCGTCGTCGTGCAAACGGTTCCACGCGCGGCCGGCTGACGTGACAGGAAGTCCGCCAGCAAGCGACTGTGCCACTCCGGCAAGAATGCCCCCCTGCTGCACGACGATGAGCGCCGTCATGAACACCCACCCCCAGTAGATCCAGCCCAGGCCGGCGAACCTGGGGCCGGGCACGCGGTTGAAGGCGTCGAGCGGCGTACGGCCCCACGTCAGCGTTGTGCGGCCGATTTCTATCTGAGCAGCCACCTTGATGGCGCAGCCGAGGATGATCAGCCAGAGCAGCGAGAAGCCCGCTTCGGCACCGACGATCGTGGTGGCGATCAGTTCGCCGCTGCCCACGATGGAGCTGGCGAGCACGATGCCTGGCCCGAGATGGGCCAGCGACTGCCAGAGCGTCTGCGGCGGTTCGGAGACGGATCTCGTGCGGGACAAGGTCGGCCCCCAATGACATCAGCCCCGGCTCACCCGCGAGATGCCTTCGAGCCAGTCCGCAAAACGAGCATACGTCTTCTCGCGGTCGAACTCCGACTCGGCGAGTCGGCGAGATCCCTGCCGCATGTCGAGCAGCCGGCGCCGGTCGCCGGCCAGCGAGGCGATGGCACGGGCCAGCGACTCGCCGCTGCCAGCCGTATAGGGGATTCCCGCCCGGTAATCCGACACGAACTGTTCCAGTTCGCCGGGCAGCGAGTTGACCAGTGCCAGGCCGGCGGCGGCGTAGTCGCATACCTTGTAGGGCACCGCCACGAGCGACTCGGGCTTCACGAGCACAAGCCCCACGTCGCACTCCGACAACAGCCGCACATAGGACCGCCGATCAAGCAGCCCGTGCACTCGCACCGAACACGAGCCACGAATGCCTTCAGCCGCCGCCCGCAGGCTGGGCTCCAGTCGGCCGGTGCCGGCCACGTGGAGCGTGGCAGCGATGCCCTGCGCGGAGAGGAGCCGTGCGGCGGCCAATAAAGTGTCGAGATCCTGGCCCGCTTCCAGCGTTCCTGAATAGACGCAGGCCAACGGCATGGCGGCAGCATGGCTCACCGGCCGCTCGCTGGCGACCTCAGGGGACACGGCCACGTCGGTGGTCGGGACCTCGTCGATCAATCGGGGTGGCGCGGTAAACTCCGGCAGCCACGCCCCGAGATGGCAGACGTGCCTGGGCTTGTCGCCACTCGTGGCCTCGGGGATCGCATCGAAGTAGCCGTTGGCACACGACGATACCGCGTCGGCGGCCTCGAGCAGTGCCCGTCGCCGAGTCGCCATGCGGCCAAAGAGCAAGGGGAATAACGTCTTCCGGAGCCACTGCGGCCCGGGCAGGAGCCGTTCGAATGTCTCCGGCCAGACGTCCATCACATCGACGACCAGGTTCGCGTCGAGCCGTTTCGCAAGCCGGGCCGCGGCCTCCGGGCTCTCCAGAGGTGGGAGGCTGGCGAGAATGATGTCGGGGCGTTCGAGTTGGCCCGAGGCGATCGACTCGTTGGCCAACCTTTCAAAGGTGCGGCCGAAGTCGCGATGACTGGCCAGACGGGCCAACGACACATTTTTCGTGTAGGGTCGCGCGGCCACCAACCGGACGGCAAACCCTTCGTCGTCGCGGGTGTGCAGCGGGGTGGCACGGGGAGCCTTACGGCGGTGGCTCCACGCCGCGGTCCACCAGATTACGTCATGGCCCCGGCCGGCCAGCACGCGGGCCAGCGACCAATACCGCAGCGGGGGCAGGCCCTCGCCGGGGATGTCATCGAATGGATTGACGATCCAAATGGACAGGGGCAGGGGCTCAGGACGGTACATGGCGGAAGGGTAGCAGATGCCCCCTGCCGGACAGAGAAGGACGCGTCTCGGCCGCTGTTTTCGGGGGTAACTCCCGGGGACGATTCGCCAGGAGTCCGGTGGCGGCTACAACTCACGGCACGCCCACGCGTTCCCTTCCTCTCTCGGAAAACCCTCACCATGCCCGCCCTGAAAGCCCACCCATCCGTCACCGCTGCCAGCCATCAGCCAGTGGCCGGACAGGCGGCGGGGACGACGATCAGCCTGGGGGAGGCCCGCGAGCGGCTCGTCCATCATCCGCTCTACGCCCTGATCGACCGTCCCGACCGGCTCCGACTCTTCATGGAGCACCACGTCTTTGCAGTCTGGGATTTCCAGAGCCTCCTCAAGGCGATGCAGCAGAAGCTGACCTGCACCAGCATCCCGTGGCTGCCCACGCCCGATCCTGAGGCGCGGCGGCTCGTCAACGAGATCGTCCTCGACGAGGAATCGGACGAGCTCCCCGGCGGCGGCCACGCCTCCCACTTCGAACTCTATCTCGAGAGCATGCGGCATGCAGGCGCCGACACTGGGCCGATCGAGCGTCTGCTGGACCTGCTCTCTCGCGGCGCACCGCTCTCGCAGGCGCTCGCCGCGTGCGGCGGCCCCGAGGCCGCCTGCGATTTCGTGAGGCGGTCGTTCGAGGTGATCCAGTCGGGTTCCACGCACCGCATCGTCGCCGCCTTCACATACGGCCGCGAGGACGTGATCCCCGATATGTTCCGTCATCTGGTCGGCTCGCTCGCGGCCGAGGATCCGGCGGCTTGGGGGCCGTTCCGCTTCTATCTGGAACGCCACATCGCGCACGACGACGAGAAGCACGCCCCGGTCTGCCGGCGGATCGTCGCACGGCTGTGCGGCGACGATCCCACCCGCTGGGCCGAAGCATCTGCAACGGCCCGCGAGTGTCTCGACTCGCGGATCGCGCTCTGGGACGGGATCGCGGCGACGTGGCTGACAGAGTGACGACGGTCGGGGCTACTTGGCAGCCGCCAGATCCGCCTTCTTCCGCTCCTCCACGATCTCCTTCTGGATGTTGCCCGGCGTCGGCCGGTACTTCGAGAATTCCATCGTGAACACGCCCTGCCCCTGCGTCATGCTTCGCAGGTCGGTCGAATAGCCGAACGTCTCCGCCAGCGGCACCTCGGCGATGATCGTCGAGGTCTTGCCGACCGTCTCGGTGGAAACGATCAGGCCACGTCGCTTGTTGAGCTCGCCCGTCACCGGCCCCTGGAAGTCGGAGGGCACCTCCACCTCCATCTTCATAATCGGCTCGAGCAGCACCGGCTTCGTGTTGAGGAACGCCTCGCGGAAGCCCTGCCGGGCACAGACCTGGAAGGCCATGTCGGAGGAGTCGACGTCGTGATACGAACCGTCGACCAGCGACGCTTTGACGCCCACGATCGGGAAGCCCGCGATCGGCCCCTTGGAGAGCACCGCGCGGAAGCCCTTCTCGACCGACGGGATGTATTCCCGCGGCACGCGACCGCCGACGACCGCATCCTCGAAGATGAAGTTCTCCGCCGATTCCTCGGGGAGCGGCTCGAGCGAGCCGATGATGTGGGCGTATTGGCCCGAACCACCGGTCTGCTTCTTGTGCTTGTAATCGTAGTTGGTGGCCTTGGTGGGCGCCTCGCGGTAGCTCACCTTCGGCGCACCCACCTCGACTTCGACCTTGAACTCTCGCTTGATCCGCTCGACGTAGATGTCGAGATGCAGCTCGCCCATGCCGGCGATGAGCGTCTCGCCCGTCTCCTCGTCGGTGGCGACGCGGAACGTGGGATCCTCGCGGCTGAATCGCTGCAGCGCCTTGCCGAGCTTGTCGAGGCCGTCGCGGTTGGTCGGCGTGATCGACATCTTGATCACCGGCTCCGGCACGAACATGTTCTCGAGCGTGCAATACTTGTTGTCGGCGGCGTAGGTGTCGCCGCTGGCGGCGTCGACGCCCATCACGGCCACGATGTCGCCAGCCTCACCCGAATCGATTTCCTCGCGCTTGTCGGCGTGCATCTTCACGATCCGGCTGAACCGCTGCTTCTGGCTCGTTCGCTGGTTGATGTAGGCCTCACCCTTGGTGATCGTGCCCTGGTAGATCCGCATGAACGTCAGCTGGCCATAGGGGTCGTCCACGATCTTGAATGCCATCGCCACGAGCGGCTTTTTGGGATCGGGGGTGAGGTCGAACGCCTCGTCGGGGTTGTCCCACTTCTTGGCGATCACCTTCCGCTCGAGCGGACTCGGCAGATACCGCACGACGGCGTCGAGCAGCTTCTGCACGCCCTTGTTCTTGTAGGCCGAGCCACAGAAAACGGGCGTGATGCTCTGGCTCTGCACGGCCGCTTTCACGACGGCATGGATCTCGTCCTCCGACACCGGCTGCTCGCTGAGCAGCTTCTCCATGAGCGTGTCGGAATACATCGCCAGCGCCTCGAGCATGGCATGCCGCCCCTCGGCGGCCGCCTTGGCGAGAGCGTCGGGGATCTTCTCCTCGCGGACGGTCTCACCATTGTCGCCGTCGAAGTAGGCGGCCTTCATCGAAACGAGGTCGATCACGCCCTCGAGCTTGTCTTCCTTGCCGATCGGGATCTGCATCGGGATCGCATCGCAGCCGAGCTTGTCGCGAAGTTGGCCGACGACGCGGTCGAAGTTGGCGCCGGTGCGGTCCATCTTGTTGACGAACGCCAGTCGCGGCACCTTGTACCGCTTCATCTGGCGGTCGACCGTCATCGACTGGCTCTGCACGCCGCCCACGGCGCAGAGCACCAGGATCGCGCCATCGAGCACTCGCAGGCTGCGTTCCACCTCGACGGTGAAGTCGACGTGGCCCGGGGTATCGATGAGGTTGATGTCACAGTCGTGCCACTTCACGCTCGTGGCGGCGCTGGTGATCGTGATGCCGCGCTCACGCTCGAGGTCCATGTAGTCCATGGTCGCGCCGTCGCCGCCGCCCTTCACCTCCTGGATGCGGTGAATGCGGCCCGCGTAGTAGAGAATCCGCTCCGAGAGCGTGGTCTTGCCGGAGTCGATGTGGGCCGAGATACCCATGTTGCGGAGCTTGGACAGGTCCATGGACGAAAACACCTTCGGTGGCGGAGGGCGGGGGCTGGCCGGGGAGGGAACGAAACGAGCTGAAATGACCGGCGGAACGACAGAAAACAGGCCTGTCGTCCGGTCGGAATATACTCAAGCCGGCCGTAACGCGACAGACCACGCGATAGATCCGGACCGCCATGCAGCAACCAGACGCATCACCGCCCTTGCACAACGAGGGCCCGGACCGGCCGTGGGAGGCGTGCGTCGTGCCATTTGCGGTCTTTTTGGCCGTTGGAATGCTCGAGCCCTCCCGGAGCGGCGACGGGCTCGCCGGGGCCCTGGGAATCCCCTTTGCGGCCTATCCTTTGATCTACAGCCTGCGAATTGCCGCCACGCTGCTCGCGATTGCCCGCTCGTGGACGCCGATCCGTCGCTGGTGGGGCCGGCCGACCTGGTGGCCGCCGCTGGTGGGCCTGGCGCTGGTCGTGCCGTGGGTCGTGCTGGCGTCGCTCCAACGCGAGGCCGGCTGGGCCAGTGCCGTCGGCGGGCGGGCGGCTTTTAACCCCTTCGCGGCGTGCAACGAATCGGCTGTGCCGGTGTGGGCCTTCGTGGCGATCCGTGCCATCGGCCTGATCGCGGTGGTGCCGCTGGTGGAGGAACTCTTCCTACGAGGGTTTCTGATGCGCTATGTGATCAACGAAGACTTCTGGACTGTGCCGTTTGGAAGGCTGACATTCACGGCTGTCGGGGCCTGCCTGTTTTACGCCGCCGCATCGCATCCCTCCGAGTGCGTCGCCGCCGCGGGCTGGTTCGCAGTCGTCACCGGCATCGCAGCGGCCACGCGGCGTCCGATCGACGCGATCCTCGCCCATGCCGCCACCAACCTTGCGCTCGGCGTCTACGTGTTGATGACAGCCAATTGGTGGCTGCTGTAGCGGCCGTGAGGAACGCCTCCATGCCCCTCCGCGGCCGACTCGCCCCGACGCCCACCGGGTTCCTCCATGTCGGCCATGCGCGGACGTTCGCGGTTGCAGCGTCGAGGGCCTGTTCAGCTGGCCTCGTGCTGCGGATCGAGGATCTCGACCGGCCGCGGTGCCGCGAGGATTTTTGCGAGGCGGCGATCGAAGACCTCCGCTGGCTCGGGCTTACGTGGACTGAAGGCCCCGACATCGGCGGGCCGCACGCGTCCTACCGGCAGAGCGAACGCACCGCCTGGTATCTGGAGATCTGGCAGCGACTCGAAGCGGCCGGCGTGATCTACCCGAGCCCGCATTCCCGCCGCGATGTCGACGAAGCCGCCACCGCGCCGCACGAAGCAATGCCCGCAGACGCAGATGCCGAGCCGATCTTTCCGACGAGCCTCCGACCGCCGTCGTGGGACCGCGCTGCGGCGCCGGGCACGGTGGCCTGGCGGTTTCGCGTGCCCGATGGCCGCACGATCGAGTTCGACGATGCGTTGGCGGGCCGCGTGCGGCGGACGGCGGGCGTCGACTTCGGCGATTTTGTCGTCTGGAGGAGAGACGATCTTCCCGCTTACGAACTGGCGGTGGTGGCAGACGACCACGCGATGGAGATCGCGGAGGTGGTCCGCGGCGAGGATCTGCTCACGAGCACGGCCCGGCAGCTTTTGCTCTACGACGCGCTCGGCTGGACCGCCCCGGCGTTCTGCCATGTACCGCTTGTGCGAGATGCTGAGGGCCGCAGGCTCGCCAAGCGAACCGGCGGCCTCGCGATCCGCGACCTCCGCGCTCGCGGCCTCTCACCGGCCGATGTCCTCGAAAAGGGGACGCAGCTCATTTTCTAGCTGGCACGAGCTCCACGCAGTCACCGTAGCCGGCAAGCAGCGAGTCATTCGTGAGTAGGAGGAGCGGTTCCGTCTTCGCCTGCGCGACGAGCATGCGATCGAATGGGTCGTTGTGAAGGGGTGGCAGCTTGGCGACCGTCGCGGCATGGTGGCCTGTTACTGGCAAAAGATGGAACCCCGCGGGCTCTATCTCCTCGAGCAACTCCGATGGGTCGGCGGCGAGCTTTCCGAGGGCCGCCTTGATGCTCACTTCCCAGATCGAGGCAGCGCTGACGAACACGTCGGCCTCTTCGATGCGGCGGCGGGCCTGCGCCGACAGCTTCCTCGGCTCGCTTACCGCCCACAGAAGCAGGTGAGTGTCGAGGAGAATCCTGCTCACGGCCTTCCTTCGAAGGCGGCAACGACGCGATCGTCGAGCGGCGCATTAAAGTCATCGGGAACCTTGATCCGCCCTTTGAGTCCGCCGAGCTTCTTCGGACGCCCACCCGCCTCGAGCGGCACGAGCTTGGCGACGCGCCGACCGGCCTTCGCGATAATCACCTCTCGCCCGGCCGCCACCTCCTCGACGATCCGCGACAGATGCGTCTTGGCCTCGTGAATGTTGACGACGTGTGCCATGAGATGAGCCCAAGAATGATCAAGATAGACTAAACTAAGTCTAGTTCATACCCGCCACAAAGCAAGCGAAAAGGAGCGAAAAGGGGACGCAGCTCATTTCATGGAGGGTCGCCCTCGGGGGCGAAGTGTGTGGCCGATATTCAGCCGAACCGCCGCCTGCGATATCCACGTATCCCTACCAAAAGGCGATCCCCGCACCACGCTCTTCCGGATCCCGTGCAGTTCACTTTCCGTCTGCGGATGATTGACATGCTCCAGCCAGCCCGACGGCGTCGGAATCGGCCAGGGGCTGAGCGCAGTCCTCGAAAACGTCGTACTGCTTGCCCTGTGCCATGCGCTGCCGTAACTCCACTGCTCTGCCCGAGCGCAGAGGTTCGCACGCAACGGATTGCGCTCCACGTAGCGGATCACTGCCGTAAGATGCGTGTCTTCTTCAATCGGGAACGCCTTGAATCGTCCTTGATAGAGGTGCCCTGTCCCCGTGGTGTGATGACTGGCGTGCCATCGCATTGTGTGGGTGTGAGCCAGCCATCTGAAAAAGTTCGATACTTGGTGGTCGGCAAACGGTCGAACGACAAAGTGCCAGTGGTTTGGCATCACGCTGTAGGCAAGAATCGGAAGCGGCTCACGCCGTAAGGCCTCCACGATTACTTCCGTGAATGCTTCATAATCTCCCGAGTGCTCAAACAACGCGAGCCGGGCAACGCCACGGTTGAGCACGTGGTAGCAGATTCCGGCTGGGCAGAATCGCGGTCGGCGAGGCATTTTCGGACCCACAACTCTTGGGCACTGCGGCAATGAAGAGACCCGCCGACCAGTGAGTGTACTTCTGTTCACTCATCATTGCAATCGCGCCGTTGCTTTTCTGAAAAGAGCTGCGTCCCCTTTTCAGTCGGATCACCTCGCGCTTCCCGAAAACGTGTTGCACCGGCTCGCGTCGTCCGTGAGGCTGATTTCGTGCTCGCCCGTTTTGTCGAAAACGGGCAGGCCGTCGCGCTGCAACACGAACCGCTGGATGCCAGGCTCGAACGGCATCGAGACGTGCTGCACGCCGGCCGGCAGGTCGAAGGTCTTCGAAGCTGCCCCGCTGTGGAGCGTGAGCTGGGCGGGGGCGGTCAAGAAGGCCGTCACAAAAAGATGGTCGCGGAGCGCGTCCGCACCGATCGGGCGGCCATGCCCTGCGGCTTCATCTGCCGGGTTGACCGTAATGGGAAGAGTCGCGGGATGGAGTCGATAAAAGTAGAAAAGATTGTCTGCGGAGATGGCCGGCGGCATCCCCGTCTTGAACCACTCGATGTAGTAGCGGCTGGCGTCGAGATAGGCGACGTGCGAGAGCATCTTCCCGCCGTAATGACCGCCCCAGAGCGATGTTTTGGATGGCTGACCAAACGGTGCGAGATAGGTCGACTCGCCCCAATCGTTCCACGTCACCAGTTCCACCCAGGTCGCGTCGCTGCGAATGGCACTCTCCCATTCCTTCGCCATCCCCTCGAAACCGCGAGTCTCGAAACAGCGGAAATTGCCGCGACTGCCGCGGTAGTAGGGCGTGATCCCGGCCATGAAGACCTTTCCAAGGCCCCGCCAGGCCGCGGCATGGATCGCATTGCACCTCGCGATCTGCTCAGCGGGTCCCGCCCCGCCGAAGAAGAAATAACCGTCCACCTCCGGGAAGTCGCGGACCAACTGCGCGACGTGAGCCTCGGTGGGCAGTTCGGTCATGTTGGGGTTGGGATAGTAGAAGGGCACGAAAAAAACCCCCTCGTCGTGCGCTGCGCGAATGAGGCGTCTGCCTTCCACATGATCGTCGCCGCTTTGCCCTCCGAAAGTGGACAGCACCGGCCTGCCATCGTGGCGAAACTGATTGGGATGGTCCTTCAGCGTGCGGACGACGTCCTGCAGTTCGGTGAGGGCTTCCCCGTCGAGCGAGACGAACAGCTGAAAATCGGTGCCGAGTTGTTTCGCCGCTTCGTACATCAGCAGCGTGCGGGCGTGGTAGTGTGGCTCGCGTTTCTTCCAACCGCCGCAGTTGAGCGCAAAGCCGTCGATGCCTCGCTTCTGCGCTTCCTCGATCTCGCGTTTGTAGTCGTCGAGCGCGGCTGAACCGCCCGCGGTCGGGCAGCAGACCATGTAATGGGCGAAGACCTTTTTCTCGGGCAAAGAAATCGGGCCGTCGGCCGGCGCGGCAACCACGGTGGTCTGGAGCAACGCCAGCGGGGCAAGCAGCCAGGCTGCGAGAAGTGGGACGTGTTTCATGTGGTCATAGTCGCCGAAAAGGGGATGCAGCTCTTTCCGGAACCCGAAAAGAGCTGCGTCCCCTTTTTGTCACCGGGCTGGCACGACGAGGTCGAGTTGGCCGTTGCCGCCGGTCAGTTCCATGGTCGTGCTGTACTCGGGAAACACCGGCTGGCCGAGGAACTTCTGACCCGGCATCATCTCGGCGAGGTCCTTCTCCGTGGCCGCGGTGCCGTCGCGGCCGAT
Organism: Pirellulales bacterium; assembly: GCA_044236455.1. Taxonomy (GTDB): domain Bacteria; phylum Planctomycetota; class Planctomycetia; order Pirellulales; family UBA1268; genus CAMCQY01. Next base: position 4,010 of record JBIIGJ010000073.1, on the reverse strand, counting down.
GATCCGCACGGTGTAGAGGCCCTTGCCCGGCGACGTTTTTGGCGGCGTCCGGTAGCTGCCGTTCTCGATCACGGCGAAGCCGGTGGCGGCGATCGCACCGACGGCAGCCGTGGGCTCGAAAAACACCGCCCCCTGCGGCACCGGCCGGCCATCGTGGGTCACGGTGCCCGCCACGGGAAAGCGGTCGAGGCTCGGGCCGCGGCTGCAGCCGGCCAGCGTGACCATGACACACCATCCGCAGATGGCCGCCCATACGGCGTGCCGCCGTGAACTCTGGGGCTGCCGCGGGTTTTTGAGGATCGGCATGACGTCACGGAAGACGCAGAGACGTTGGCCCATCATGGGAGGACTACCGTCGGTCATAGCACACCTCCACCGACGGGAGCGCCGTCGCTCCTGATTCCCATCGTCCGGTAGATCGACAAGTTGACGTTTTCCGAGACAAACCACACGCCGCCGTCGGCTGTCAGGAACTGCGCGCCCCCCGGATGACTGCTGCTGAACGTCCCCTGCCAGATGCGATGCGGATGAAAGCCCAGAGCATCCAGGTTTGCCTTGCTGTTGATCGGATGATTGGTGGCGGCCACGTTTTGCAGGAAACAAGCGGCACCTGCATTATCTGAACGGGTGCGAGCCCCCTGCCCCCACCCGAAACTCGTCGTCGGAGAAAATTGATAGATCGTCTCGCCGACGAGAAATGTCTTCGAGGTGCCATCGGTGATGTCCTTGATTTTCATCTCCGAATTGAGGAACAGGATGCCGTTGTTGTAGATCTCATATGCGGTGCCTGCATTTGGGCTTACCCAAGCGGGGCCCGTGACGCCCAGCGCCACTCCCCCCATCACGCCGAAGTAGTTGTTTTTAAGCGGTGCCGCGGGCACGCCGGGGTCCGACGGACAATTGAAGAGCGGGTTCCTGGTGTTTTGAGCCGCCGGATTGGGATTCGTGCCGGGAAGGATCGTCTGCTGAAGGCTTTGGTCCACATGGCTGGAAAAGGCCTGGTTCAAGTCGAACCTACTGTACAACGCGACATTCTCCGCATAGGGCAGGATGGCAACCGTCCAGGGCTCGCGGGTGGCCGTGGGATCCCCGGGCGACACGGACATCGGCGGGAGGGCCGACGTGGTGCACCTGTTGCCCTTGGGAAACCCCCGCGTTGCGTCATGGTAGTTGTGCAGCGCCAAGCCGATCTGCTTGAGGTTGTTTTGACACACGCTGCGACGGGCGGATTCCCGGGCCGCCTGCACCGCAGGCAGGAGCAGGCCGACGAGCGTGCCGATGATCGCGATCACGACGAGAAGTTCCACGAGCGTGAAACCGGTGCGGCGATTGGTTGGGGTGTGATGAGACATAAGTCACTCCATTCCAGAAAAGAAAAAGGGGACGCAGCTCTTTTGCTGCCCGAAAGGTGGTATTGGGTGTGTGAGTCTGAAAAAGAGCTGCGTCCCCTTTTTCAGCGGATTGATTGCAGGGAAAACTCACGGAGCAGGGCAACGGTGTTCGGGAAGACCGAGATCGCGACGTGGGCGATGTTGGCAGGCGGCTGGTCGTAGACACAATCGCCCACGAGATCGTCGCCCACAAGAAAAAATGCCTTCCAGCGGGGACCGTTCGTGTCGAGGACGACCGTCCGCTTCTGCACGCCTGTCTGCCGGTCGCCACGGGACAGTTCGCCCGCCATCTGCGGTCCCTTGTAGGCCACGTTGGCCTGAGCCTTCGCTTCGTGCCGCTGGAGCATCCAGGCATGGTCGAGCGTGGCGAGCCGCGTGTTCGCGGCCGCTGAAAAACCAAGTGCCGCCCAGCCGATGCCGCCTTCCACGACCTGCATCGTGACAGACAATCGGTAGAGATGGCCGGGCTCGGGCCTGAAGGGGAGGAAGGCAGCTCCGGTGGCCGTCACCTTCAGCGATTTTGTTTCTGGATCGAGCAGCCAGCCATCCTGCGGCGCCACCCACCGGGCTTCGCCCGCACCAGCCCGCGTGTTTGCCGCCGTGCCGTCAAGCACGCCCGACCCGGCGAATGAGTCGCGGTAGACCGTCACGGCCGCGGCCTCATCCCACCGAAACGGCAGAGGCGCTCTGACCGGCTGCGACTTCTTGGGCACCGACATCACGAACTTCTTCGAAGTTGGCGAGTCGATTCGCGAGACGCGGCCGTCCCCGTCGACCTCGCCCGCATCCCCGGCCTTCAGCCGCAGCGGCTCAGACGTGCCGATCGCCGCGAGGGCCACGAGTTCGACGAGACCCTGAAAGACGCGGACGTCGGTTTTTCCCTGATCATCGACTGCCACGCCGAACTGCGTGCCCCGATCGGTGACGACGGCAGTGGGAGTATGGATGGCGAACGGGCCGGTGGGCCGGTCGATCGTGGCCGCGAGCCGGCCGCCGGAAAGTTTCCCCGTGCTGCCATCGATCACCTCGAACGTCGCCGGCCCTTCGAGGATGACCGCGGCTCCGCAGGCAAAGAGGATCTCGACAAGCCCGCGTGTGACCGCGAACGAACCGCCCGCCTGGAGGCCGTCCCCCTCGTGCCGAGGCTGCCCGTCGGCGGCCCAGCCCACGTCGCTCAGGGCGACGACCTTGGCCAGCAGCCCTGCCGGGAGCCGCGGCCGGGCAGCGGTCCAGGGCCCCCGCCAGGCGAACGCGGCCACGATGCCACACGCGACGATCAGCACGAGCGGCAGACCGACCCGGCGGAGCGCTGCCGGCGCGAAGACGGAGCCGACCATGGCAGCGAATGCGTCGCCGATCGTCCCGCGGACGGGTGCCGTGGCCTGTGGCTGCCGGCTCGCCGGGCTGCCGAAATACCGTGCGCTCAAGGCGGCGGCCGCCATCTCTTCGAGCCCTTCTTCCACCGCCATCAGCCCACGGAGCGCCCGACGGGCCGCACCACTCGCCCGCAGGAGCGATTCCAGCCGCGGAAACGCATCGGCGGCGATGCGGTCCGCCACGAAATCATGCAGAAGGTCGAGGTCGGCCTGGGTCATGGCGAAGCAGCCTCCTTGGCGAGCGTGAGCTCCACGCACCGCCATAGCTCCTGCCGGATCCGGGAGAGCAGCTGGTAGAGCGAGCCCTCGGTCCGCCCCAGTTGCCGGGCCAGATCCTTCTGCGAGGTGCCCGGCGTGTAGGCTGCCATGACGAGTTCCCGACGTGCCGGGGGCAGTTTTTCAAAACAGGCCTCGAGAGCCACGAGCCGCTGCTCGCGAAGGGGCATCTCGGCCGCCGCCTCGTCCGCGAGGGCCGCGATCACCGACTCGTCGAGCAGGAGCCGGTTGCGAGCATGGGCCCGGCGATACTTGAGAATTTCGTAGCGGGCGATGAGGCAGGCCCAAGGGGCAAACCGGCCGCGATCGTCCAGATCGCCGAACTTGCGCCAGGCGACGAGGCTCACCTCCTGCATCACCTCGTCGACATCCTGCGGCCGCGGCAGGCACGACCGCACGAACGCCCGCAGTTCCGGCTCAAACCGGGTAAAGAGCCGCAGAAAGGCTTCGTGGAGTTCGTCCGCCATCCGATCACCGAGAAGAGGCCATCGTCCTGGGGCTGGGGGGGAGATCAACCCACCCTATCACTCCCGGAGGCCCGAAAAACTCACGGGGCAGAAAATCGGCATTGAAGACCGTAAATTTGCCGGTTTCTTCGAAAACGGCTGGGGCCACCTTACTTTGGCCCCAAGTCCCGTCGCTGCCGCTCCGGGCTTTTCGACTCTGGGGAATCCGTGAGGGGCTGCCCATGTCCCGAGAACCGGCGTTGCTGACCAGCGCAGGCAGGATGCCGAAGCGCAGTCAGCATCGAGCGAGCGAAGGCAGGATGCCGGAGCGAACGTCCGGCGACGGGGCACGGGCAGCCCCGGACCGTGGCGCTGTCTACAGATCCCATCGCTGCCGCTCCGGGCTTTTATTGTCTCACGGTCACCGGGCCTGGCGGCAGCGGTCGCTGCAGTAGCGGACCTCATCCCAGCAGGCCGCCCACTTCCGCCGCCACGTAAACTCGCGGCCACACGCTGCGCAG
>JBIIGJ010000071.1:0-17927 GCA_044236455.1 Pirellulales bacterium | reverse complement strand
AAGTTGGCCTGCGACTGAAACTTGTTGCTCGCGCGAAGGTCTGGATAGATGGAGAGCAGGTTCTTGAGGTTGGTGCCCAGCAGCTTGATCTGCTGCCGCACCCAGAAGCTGAATTCACCGCCGGCAAACTGCGTGTTGTCGATGATGGCATCGAAGCCGCCGCCCTTGTTGTCGTTGACGTTGTTATCGCCGGAGGCATAGAAGGCGGAGCCGCGAAACCGGATCCAGTCGGGGGAGTAGGAGAGTTCGAGGGCCGCCATCGTGGCGCTGATATCCACCGGCTGCAGGGCGAGCTGGTTGAGCGAGTCGCGGCCAAAGGCGTAATAAAGGGCACTGGTGATGTTGAGTTCGTTGATGTGGCCGTCGGTGGCCAGCCCGAGGTAGGCCGCGTTGACCTGGTGCGGTGTGGCGATGCCGACGGGATCGGGCCGCACGAGGAAGCCGTTTTTATCGTACTTGAGCGTGGGCGCGTCGAGGTCGTAGTGAAAGCTCGCCTGCACCGTGTGCCCCGGCCAGATGGCATCCTGCCGGTAATAGTTGGCGATGAGAATCTGCTGCTGCCGGGAGTCGAAGGTATTGAGGAAGCTGTTGGTGTCTTTCTCGCGCTGGTCGAACACGATCAGGTTGAACTGGTCGCGGTTCGCCAGCCGCGTGCCAAACAGTCGGATCGCGCGGTTCAAGTCGCTGAAGATGAACCCTCGGAAGTCGCTGGTGAAGGGCTGCGACCCGGCGCGGACCGACATGAAGTCGTAGTCGGGGCTGAGGTCGGCCAGCTTCGCCTCGACGAACCACTCCTCGATCGTGGCGAAGCCGCGGGACCGGCGGCGGCCGGCGGCAACGTCGGGACTCACCACGCCGAGTTCGTACACCTCCAGGTAGTTGGTGTTGAACACGGGGGCGATCTTGATCCGCCAGTCGTTAGGCTTGAACGCCCGGTCACCATGGAGCAGGTCGAAGGCGAGCGTGTAATACTGCAGCAACAAGAACCCGTTGGGGTTGCCGTAGAAATCCTCCTGGCCGGGCGTCGGCGTCGACTCGAAGGGTGTATTCGGGGTGGGCACCTGCCTGAAGTTGCCGATGGTGCGGCTGATGACACTCATGTTGAAGAACGTCTCCTGCCCGATCAGTGGATAGTCTTCCTTGAGGAGGTTCTGCGTGTAGGGATTGAAACCATTGCCCAACGCATACGGATAGTCTTCCAACCGCGGGTGGCCGCGGCCGTACCGGTCCCACGGCTGCAGGCCAATCCGCCAACGGTCTTCCAAAGGCACGAAATGCGAAGACTCCTGCTCTTCACCGGGGAGCACACTGGAACTGCCGGTGAATCCTGCGGGCGGATACATCGGATACCGCAGCAGCGGATCGACCACGGTCCGCTCCCCGGCAAGATCGAATACGTTGTCTGCCGGATCGGCGAGGATGGGCGGGCCACGCACAACCTCGGCCATTTCGTCGCCTCCTCCCCCGCCGGCGTCGGTGGCAAACCCAAGGCGGCGGGCGGTTTCGGCGTCGAGGCTGGTGGTGACATTGGCCGCTTCAGCCGGAGTGGCGATGGTCTCCACCGACGGGAGCGGCGTGGGCCACAACTCCGATCCGCGATCCCGCGACTCGCCAAACCGGGCGGCCTCCGACGGCAACACCAGGTCACCATCCGTAGATGCGATGCGGTACCAGACCGGCTCCACCGCCACCAACTGCGGTGCGCACGCCACGCCCCACAGGCAAAACGCAGCCAGCCATCCGCAGGCCCGTGATTGGCCGACGAACGCCCGGAAGAGCAGCCTCGTGGCCCCAAGCAACGCCAGGATGACGAAGGACAGCTGCATCGCTCCGGCGTGGGGCTAAGTGGTTGCCGATCAGCCGTCGGCCCTCGGGCAGACGGCTCCCCTTACGGGAAGAACCTGCAGGTCGTATCGGCTGTAGCGGGAGGGTTGACTTTTAGGTTTTTGGCGACTGTGCCATGCATCTGCCGAAAAACCCCAGACACGGAGGGATTTAGGCGATCTACACAAGGCAGGAAAGGCGTGCGGCTGTATTTCAGCAACAAGCCGCGGCCGCGCTGCCGTGGTCAGACAGATGAAGGGCAGAGGTTGCGATCCCAAGTTCTCTGGCGAGAAAGAAGCATGTCCACACGGATACCGGTCATCAACCGGTCGCAGGTATCACGCCGCCGCGCTCTTCGCCTGGCACTGGGAGCGGGATGGCTGATCTGCGTCTTCGGATTCGTTGTTGAGCCGGCTGCGGCGTGGGACCTCACCCCCTGGGCAGGACGCCCCGCGACGGAGCGGATTCATTTCCAAGGCAACCAGTTCAACCGCGCCGGCAATCCCGAGTGCATTTCACCGCTGGCAGGACCGTCCGAATCGAAGCACTCGGTGGGCTACTACGTCGGCGGCGGCGCCCGCGTGAGCGGCTGCCTCGGAGAAGAACGCCGGCACGAAGAAGGCACCTGGGGAACGGACTACGAGGGGCTCGTCATCCGCAAGAAGATCGATCTCCGCTGGTCACACGGGAAACGGTATCAGGGTGGTGTCGGGTCTTATCCGACCGACGGCCCGCGGCTGATCCACAAGCCCTGAGCCCCCCTCCTCCGCGGAGCGGAGTGCCCCGGACTTGCCCGGGGCGCAGGTTGACGGCAGGCCGCACCGAGACCAGCCACGGCTTGAAGAACGGGCGGCTGCCCGTCACAGTGGCAGGTGGCCCCAGCATCCGCCGCCCCCGCCCGCAGGATGGAACGATGAACGACCTCAAGATCTTCTGTGGCCCCGCCAATGCACCGCTCACGCAGGACATCTGCCGCTACCTGAACCTGCCGATGGGCAAGATCTCGATGGGGCGATTCCCCGACGGCGAGATCTCCTGCAAGATCGACGAGGACGTCCGCGGCCGCGACGTGTTCATCGTTCAGCCGACGTGCCCACCGGTGAACGAAAACCTGATGGAGCTGCTCGTGATGATCGACAGCTTCAAGCGGGCGAGTTCCTACCGGCTCACGGCGGTGATCCCCTATTTCGGCTACGCCCGCCAGGACCGCAAGGATGCCGGCCGGGTGCCGATCACCGCCAAGCTCGTTGCCAACCTGATCACGCGGGCCGGCGCCGACCGCGTGCTCGCCATGGACCTGCACGCCGCTCAGATCCAGGGCTTTTTTGACGTGCCCGTGGACCATCTCTACGCCGCACCCGTGCTCAACAACCATCTCCAGTCGATGGATCTGCCGCACGACGAACTGGTGGTGGTGAGCGCCGATGCCGGCGGCATCAAGCGGGCGGTCGGCCACGCCAACCATCTGGGCGTGCCGCTGGCCATCGTCGACAAGCGCAGACTGAGCGCCGACACGACCAAGAGCGCCAACATCATCGGCGCCGACGTGTCGGGCAAGATCGCATTGATGTTCGACGACATGATCAGCACGGCCGGCTCGATCTGCTCGGCGGCCGAGGTTGTCCACCGACACGGCGCAAAAGCCATCTATGCCGCCGCCACGCACGGCCTGCTCGTCGGCCCGGCGATCGAGCGGCTCAAGGCTGCCCCCTTTGCCGGGATCATCATCACCGATTCGATCCCGCTGCCGGCGGAAAAGTCGCTCCCGAACATCACCGTGCTTTCGGTGGCGAGCCTCCTCGGCCAAGCCATTAAGCGGATTCACCGCAACGAGTCGGTGAGCATGATGTTTCAGTGACCTGCCGCCGGGCCCGCCCGCCGACCGGAAAAAGCCAAGAAACCTGCGGGTTTCCCCCGTAAACCACTCCGAATACGGCCGAGAGTGAACTCGGCTTGCGGAACGGCTGAGCCGTGGCAAAATGGCTCCCTTCCCAAGAGGAGTTCCCATGAGCGATTCTGTTGATGTCAAGCTCCGCAAGGCCACAGGCAGCCGCGAGAGCCGCCGGTTGCGGAATCAGGGCTTCGTGCCCGCGGTTCTCTACGGCCACGGCGAAAAGTGCGTTGATCTCGTCGCCACCCGCGAAGCTGTTCTGGCCGCGGTTCGGCACGGCAGCCGCATCGTCGAGTTGAAGGGGGCCGTGAAAACCGGCGCCCTGATCCGTGAACTGCAGTGGGACACGTTCGGCGTCGATCCCATCCATGTCGATTTTCTGCGTGTCAGTGCCACCGACCGGGTGAAGGTGAAGGTTCCCGTCGACCTCAAGGGAGAGTGCCCCGGCCAGCGTGCTGGCGGCGTTCTGAACCTCGTTCTCCACGAGATCGAACTGGAATGCACCGCCGACGCGGTCCCCGAAAAGATTCATGTAGCCGTTGGCAAACTCCAACTGGGCGGCACGATCAAGGTCCACGATCTCGAACTGCCGGCCGGCGCGAAGCCGCTCGCCGACGCTGACGAGGCCGTTGTTACCTGCACCGTCCTCGTCGAAAAGGGCGAGGAAGCGGCTGCGGGTGCCGTCGAACCCGAGTTGATCGGCCGCAAGCCGGCCGAGGAAGGAGAAGCCGAAGCGGAGAAGTCCTGACGGTCGCGGTGTAAACCGCGGCCGATGCTTCCCGGCAACCACACGTGAAACTCTTGGTTGGCCTAGGCAACCCGGGACGCGGCTACGAGGGCACCCGCCACAACGTCGGCTTCGACGTGCTGGAGATCCTCGCCCGACGGGCCGGTTCGCCCGTGCGACGGTCGCGGTTCCAGGGAGACACAGCCCAGGCTACGTTGCGGGGTTGCCCGGTGCTGTTGCTCTGGCCGCTGACCTGGATGAACCTCAGTGGCACAAGCGTGCTGGCGGCTCGAGACTTCTACAAAATAGACGACAATGACATCCTGATGATCTGCGATGATTTTCAACTTCCCACCGATACCATCCGGCTACGGCCAAGCGGTTCGGCGGGCGGTCAGAACGGTCTGGCGGACGTGCTCTCCCGGCTGGGTGGCACGGCCATCCCCCGCCTGCGGGTGGGCATCGGCCCGATGCCAGCCGGCTGGAAATCCGCTGATTTCGTCCTGGGAAAATTTGCTAAGTCCGAACGAGAGGCCGTGAACTGCCTGCTGGAGCGGGCGGCCGACGCCGCCGAAGAGTGGGTGGCACTCGGCATCCAGGCGGCCATGAACAGGTACAACTGACGATTGCTTCTTACGCTGAACAAAACAATTCGATTCACGAACCCCGAACCTGACGATAGCCCACGAACTCTGGAGCGCAAACGACATGCCGGTGTATGAGGGAATGTTCATTCTCGATCCGTCGAAATACTCCCGCGACCCCGCGGGATCGGCCCAACAGGTGGCCGATATCATCACGCAGAACGGCGGCACGATTCTGGCTGCCCGGCTGTGGGACGAACGCAAACTTGCCTACCCGATCAAGGGGCACAAGAAAGGCGTTTACTGGCTGACCTACTTCCGGATGGAAGGTGGCAACCTGACGGCGCTTGAGCGTCAGTGCGAGATCACCGACGACATCATCCGGAAACTCGTGCTCCGCGTCGACCCGCGGATCGCAGATGCCCTCGTGCAGCACGCCCTCGCGGGCGACACTGCGGCGCGACGGCCCGCCCCGGCCGTGGGCGCACCCTCGGCTACGGCAGTCGCAGAGGTCGCGGCAGACAGCGGCGAAACGGAGTGAATGTGGTCGGAGTCGGGCAGCTCTGGGTTTTCCCAGTGCTGTGAACGCTTGCAATGACAGCAGACAAGGGCTATCCTGCCAGCATGTTGTACATGCGTTCAGTTACCGAAGACACTACACGCAAAGGAGACGCGCGTCATGGCAAGCTTTAACAAAGTGATCCTGCTGGGCAACGTGACCCGGGACCCGGAACTCCGCTACATCGCGAATGGCACGGCGGTCACCGACATCGGCCTGGCGGTGAACGATCGCCGCAAGACTGCCACCGGCGAGTGGGTGGAGGAGACGACGTTTGTGGATGTCACGCTCTGGGGCCGCACCGCCGAAATCGCCGGCGAATATGTCACCAAGGGGTCCCCGCTTCTGATCGACGGCCGGCTCAAGCTCGACACCTGGGAAAAGGACGGCAAGAAGAACTCCAAGCTCCGCGTCGTGTGCGATCGGATGCAACTGCTTGGCAGCCGTTCGGGCGAAGGCCGCTCCGGCGACGCCCCCCGCGGCAAGGCTCGGCCAGCGGCAGCCGGTCGCGGTGCCCCGGCCGGTTCCGGCGGTGATGAATACGACCAGAGTGGCGGGTATGATGTCGGGGGTTCGAACGATCATGGTGGCGATTTCGGTGCCGGCGCAGAGAGCCGCGGCGGCGGCGGTGAAGACGACATCCCGTTCTGAAGCCCAGGACCGTATCCTTGCCGCCGACAGGTGCCGGCAGACCCGCATAGCAGACAGACAAAAACCTTTTCCAAGACAAACGCCCCCGAGACAGGAGTTGAGCGATGCCCGTACGAGACCTGCCGACCATCCGTATCCCCGCCACGCCGCGGCTTCCGAAAGGACCGCGTGGTGGTATTGAGTTGCTGTTGGTTCACAACGTCGAACACCTTGGCAAGCAGGGCGAGGTGGTCGAGGTGAAGCGAGGCTACGCATTCAACTACCTCATTCCGCAGGGGCTGGCGACGGTCGCGACTGAACACCACAAGCGGATGGTGGAGAAGCACCGCGCGAAGCTCGACGAAATTGCCCGCGAGCGGCTGGCGGGGCTGCGAAGCGTGCTCGCCGAACTCGTTCGGACGAGCGTCACCATCGAAGCCAACGCCAACGACGAGGGCCATCTCTACGGCTCTGTCGGCGCAGCCGAGATTTCCCGCTCGCTCAAGCAGCAGGATCTCATGGTTTCTCCGGAGCAGATCGTTCTGCAGGGACCGCTCAAGGAAGTCGGTCTCTACACCGTCCGCGTTCGGCTCGCCGCCGAAGTGGAAGGCGATCTGAAGGTGTGGGTGGTGCCGTCGAGCAGCGAGACCGCGGCGAAGTAATTCGTCGTGATTCTTCTGCCTGGTTTCGCTGCGGTGAGAGTGCTCGCGTGCTGGCCAGTTGCTGTGATCGGGCCAAATACAGGGAGGCTTTCGTATGGCTGCATCGCGCGACGGCGCGGCACGGGATTCGTCGCAACGCGAGTTTTCCGACAGGCATTCATCCGGACAGCGGTCGCCTGAGCGGCGGCGGCGGCGGGGCGGTGATGCGGCTGACGGGCGACCGGTGGCGGTTTCCGCCATCGAATCGCGGGAACGCCCGGCCAACGTCGATGCCGAACGGGCGGTGCTGGGCAGCATCCTGCTGAAGCCGGACGTCTGTGACGACATCGCCCTGATTGTGCGGCCCGATGACTTTGCCGACGAAGCGCATCAGGTTCTGTATCGGCACCTTCTGGAACTGCACGACTCGGGCAAGCGCATCGACATCACGATCGTGCTGGAGCGGCTCCGCACGCAGGGCGACCTCGAACGCGTTGGTGGTGCTCCCGCCATCACCGAAATTCTCGAGTCGGTGCCGCACGCTGCCCACGCCTCCCACTACGCCCATATCGTCCGCGATAAGGCGATGCTCCGCTCGCTCATCGACGCGAGCACCGACATCCTGCGCGACGCCTACGACGCCTCCGACGAACCGCGGGAACTGGTGTCGCGGGCAGAGGCGAAGATCTTCCAGATTCTCGAGCACCGCAGTTCGGCGGAGGCCAAACCGATCGAGGAAGTGCTGGAAGAGGTGATGATCCGCATGGACGCGCGGATGAAGCACGAGCACGCCCTGGGCGGCGTGGAGACGGGCTTCACCGATCTCGACTCGCTCTGCGGCGGCCTGCACAACTCGGAACTGATCATCCTCGCCGCCCGCCCCAGTATGGGGAAAACTGCCTTCGCGATGAACATCGCCGAGAACGTCGCCATCGGCGCCAAACAGCCCGCCCTGTTCGTGAGCCTCGAAATGGCCTGTCTCGAACTCGCGGATCGTCTGCTCTGCTCGGCAGCGCAGGTGAACGGCCATCGGCTCCGCAATGGCACCATCTCGCAGGAAGACCGTCGGCGACTGGTGCAGAAATCGGCTGAGATCAGCTCGTCGCCGCTCTACATCGACGATACACCCGGTCGCACGCTCACCGAAATCGCAGCGGTTGCTCGCCGTCTCAAGCGCAAGCAGGGACTGTCGCTGATCGTGATCGACTATCTCCAGCTCATCGAGCCAGATAATCCGAGGGACCCGCGACAGGAGCAGGTCGCAAAGATCGCCCGTCGACTCAAGACGATGTCACGCGAACTCGACGTGCCGGTGCTCTGCCTCGCGCAGCTCAACCGGCAGGCGGAGGTCTCGCGGGACAATCGCCCTCGACTTAACCACCTGCGCGAATCGGGTGCCATCGAGCAGGACGCCGACGTCGTGATGTTCGTGCACCGCGAGGAGTATTACCAGACGACCGACGAAGACCGGGAGCGGGTCAAGGGGCAGGCGGAAATCATCATCGCCAAACAGCGGAATGGCCCCATCGGCGACATCAAGTTGCTTTGGCAGCACGACTTCACCCGGTTCGTCAATCTTGAGCACCGCCCCTACGACGAGTTCGAGCAGTTCTCGTCGTTTTGACCTACGCCAACTTCCGGCGGGCGGCGGAACGGTCGGTGCCGGGGAGCACGTCGACTTCCAGGCCGTCGCTCTCGCCGCGTTCGAGCCGCTCCCAGGCGATCGCCCCCATCGCCGCATTGTCGGTGCAGAGCGACCGCGGGGGAATGAGTACGTCGACGCCCCGCTCGCGGCCGAGCCGCTCCACCGACTCGCGGAGCAGCGTATTCGCCGTCACGCCCCCGCCGATCGCCAGCACCCGGCAGCCCGTGCGATCAAGCGCGAGAGCGAGCTTTGCCAGGATCGAGTCGACCGCGGCCTGCTGGAACGATGCGGCGAGGTCGGCCAGTGCCTTTCCCTCGGGGATGGGCGTATCGGCGGGCGATCCCGGCGGCCGCACGAGATAGCGGAGCGCTGTCTTCAGCCCGCTGAAGCTGAGGTCGAGCCGATCGTGGTCATTCGCCAGCGGCCGCGGTAGCCGATGGGCCTTCGGATTCCCGCCCGCAGCGGCACGCTCGATCTGTGGCCCACCCGGATAGCCGAGGCCGAGGACGCTGGCCGCCTTGTCGAAGGCCTCGCCAGCCGCGTCGTCGATCGTGCCCCCCAACCGCTCCAGATCGGTCGGCCCGCGGACTCGAAAGAGCGACGTATGGCCGCCGCTGGCCACCAGCCCGACGCACGGGTACCGCATCCGCTCGCCGTGCGCGAGTCGGCAGGCGTAGAGGTGTGCTGCAACATGGTCGTAGCCCACGATGGGGATGCCAAGCGCTGCCGCGATCGCCTTGCCGGCCGACAGGCCGACCAGCAGCGAACCGACGAGCCCCGGCCTGACCGCGACCGCGACCGCCACGAGGTCGGCCCGCGTGATGCCGGCCCGTGTGACCGCCTCGTCGATGACGGGAACGATCCGTTCGACATGCGCACGAGACGCCACCTCCGGCACGACGCCCCGCCACTTCGCATGCAGCGCATCCTGGCTGGCCACGACACTCGACAGCACCGTGCGGTCACGCGAGATGATCGCGGCAGCGGTTTCGTCGCAGGTGGTCTCGATCGCGAGCAGTGGCATAGTACGACAAATCATACCTCCACCCCGCGCCAGGGCCGGAGGCCCGGGTTAGCTTCAGCGGGCGGAGGCCCGCCAAGCGAAAACGGCGTGGATGGACGTGTTTCGCGTGTCGTCAGAAGTCATACCACATGCCAACGCCGTAGCGGTTCTGGTTGTAGAACGCGAACTCGAACTGCGGATCGGACCCGTAGAGGTACTCGAAACCAATCCGGAACAGCTTCTCGCTGCGTCGGCCTCGCCATGCCCAGCCGACCTGCGCGCAGACGTTCCCCCCCCAGTCGAGTTCCTGCCGCGAGATGCCGTTGATGGCGAAGAACGGCGCACCACGAATGCCGGTGGGCCGGGCCTGGATCAGTTCCGTGCCGTATTGGAATTCCCAGGGCTCCGAGCCGCCGGAATTGAAGAACGAGTAGCCCACCTCGCCGTAGAGTCGCAGCCAGTCGAACAGGTAGTAGGAATTGCCCCAGACGATACAGTCGCGGACGTAGTTGATCCGTGGAAAGTCCGGGTACTTCAGCATCGCCTCGTCACCGAGGTGGGCGCTGTTGTGGTAGTACGCCAGCTTCGTCTGCCAGCGGCCGATTCCGTAGACCAAGGGCACGCCGAAACGGTAGTCGCCGCTCCGCAGGTCGCGGTCGTCCTGCGGATCGAGCCTCACGAAGGCGGCGCCCTCGATCTGCACCTCGAAGCCCTGCGGATGCAACACGGGGTCGGAACCGTAGCGGAGGATCGAGGCCCGGCCACCGAGCGTGGTGTCCCAGAGCGTGCCGTTGGAGATGCTGGGGTTGAGGGGATCCTTTGCGGTATCGCGGTAGACAGAGGTGCCGATCCGCGGTTCTTTCGGCCCAGCGAGGTAGCTCGTGTAGATGAGGTTGTTGGGCATGATCTGCCAGGACCACGGCCGCGCCGCCCAGAGGTCGTCGAATCCTTCTGGGAATCCGGAACCGGGCATCGCCCCCCCGTCCGCGGAGATCGGCGACTCTTCATAGGGCACGTCGAGCACGACCGGCCCGCGAGGCTGTGTCGGCGGCAACGGGGAAAGCGGCGGCTGGCTGGCTGGCTCATTCGCAGGGACCGATTCCTGGAGCGTTTCGGTAATCGCGTAGCTGTTGGGGGTGTCGCCTCGCTCCGCCGTCCATACCAGGTCCGGCTCCGCGGCCGCCGCCGTCACCATACCCACGAGCAGCACCAGCACCGCCGTGAACGGTCCCGACACACGTCGGCACCACGGTCCATTCAGACAGGAGCGGCACCGCATCACTGCTGTGGGCTGGTAGATGTGGTTCAGCATGGAAACCAAGAGTGCGGACGGGCAATAGGGGGTGCGTAAGCCGACAACCGTCCACGGGTTGCGGTTCATGACGACCACTGCGACACTCTACTCAGGTTCGAGGGGTAGCCCCACATGGATCGGCATCGCAGAGCCGCTTTCGCCAGCGAAGAACTCGCAGTGGAAGCACTTGGCCGCCCGCGGCGAAGGATCGGCATTGCACCGAGGCAAACGGGGCAATCCTGCGAGTTTCCGTTTCCCCTATCCACCGCTCCTTCACACCATCATCACCATGACGCAGCCACAGCCAACCTCCCAGAATGAACCGGCCGATGCCGAAGCCACCGCCGCTGCGCTGGGCCGCATTCCCAGCGGCCTGTTCGTGGTGACGTGGCGAGCCCGTGAAAATGAGGCCGACGCAACGGACCGGGCCATGCTCGCGAGTTGGATCATGCAGGGCGGCTTCGTGCCGCCGCTGATCACGATCGCCGTGGGGGCGACGCGTGATCTCCTGGCGGCGATTGACCAGTGCACGCCGTTCGTGGTCAACGTGCTCGGAGAGTCGCAGCGGTCGCTGGTGGGCCGCTTTGGAAAGCCTGCAGGACCTGGTGAGGATCCGTTCGCCGGGCTGGCGGTCGATCGCAGCCCCTCCGGCGCAGCCGTGATCCCCGACGCGATTGCCTGGCTCGAATGCCAGGCCGTGACGCAGGCCGGCGGAAGCGGCGGGCAGATGGGCGACCATGTGATCATCCTGGCCCGCGTCCTCGCGGCCGGCACCGGGCCGGAGCAACCGCCACTAGTGCATGTGCGAAAAAATGGACTACGCTACTGAGTCCATCGAGAGTGAGCTCCAAGGGTGAATCACGGGAACAGAATCATGCGCCATCACACACTGCCCCTTCCCCGCCGCGAATACGTGGCGGTCTTCCTGTACGGATTCCTGGCTCTCTCGGGCTGCTCCGATCAGCGGGCCGCGAACCAGACAACGACGCCGGCCGGCACCCTGTCGGGCTCCGGCAGCGGCTCGTCCGGCCCCAAGCGTCTCATCTTCATCACCAACGGCGACGACCCCTTCTGGGATGCCTGTAATGCTGGTCTGATCGAGGGCGCGAAGCAATTCGGCATCGAGTCGCAGGGGCTTCGCGTCGTGATGGAAAAGAACAACGGCACCGCGCAGGGGCAGATCGAGAAACTGCGGCAGCTCGGCAGCCAGTCCGACGTCGCCGGCGTGGCCATCTCCGTCATCCAGGCCGAGAATGCCGCCATCGTCGAAGAGATGAAGAACCTCGCCGCCAAGGGGGTGAAGGTGATCACGGTCGATGGCGACGTGAACCGCGAGAAATTTCGCGACGCCCGCCCCTTCTACATCGGCACCGACAACATCGAGGGAGGCAGGCTGCTCGGCACCGTGGCCCGCACGCTCCTCGAAGGCCGTGGCAAGACCTCCGGCGGCTACGTGCAGTTTGCCGGCTTCACCGACAATGACAACGCACGGGCTCGGATGAACGGTTTCAAGGAAACTGTCGGCGGCGGCTTCACCGAGGCCGACCGCATGAGCGACGAGATGGACCTCTCCAAGGCTCGTGACAACGTCCGCACGGCCCTGGTCAACCACCCCGACCTGGTGGCGCTCGTCGGCATCTGGGCCTACAACGCCCCGGCCATCGCCGAGGTGGCCCAGGAACGCGGCGTCCGCGATCGCCTGACGATCATCACGTTCGACGCCCAGGCAGCGGCATTGAACCACATGGCCGACGGCCGGATCGACGCGATGGTGGTGCAGAATCCATTCGAAATGGGGATCCAAGCGGTCCGACTGCTGCGTGCCATGCACACGAGCGACGAATCGACCGTCAAGGAGATGTTTCCACGACGCGGCGAGCCGGATGGCGACATCTACACCACTGGGCTGCGGCTGATTGTGCCCGGCAGCGAATCGCCGCTGGGTGCTGACAAGCTTGAGACAAAGAACGTCGAGGTGATGCCGCTTCCGGCATTCCGTGACTGGCTGGCCAAGTATGGCCTGTCGAGTTCCTGAGACCGGCCCACGGCCGCCTACCCGAGCCCCAGCCATGTCGCAGTCGCACTCGTCGCACAAGCCGTCGTTCCTTCTCCGCCCGGGCGAATGGGCGCTCGTGCTGGCCATCGTGCTGGCCATCGCGCTGACGGCCCTGGCAGACGCCAACCACAGCTACTGGTTCCGGCCGCTGGAGAGCCTCCGCGACATCGCCCGCAACACCGCCCTCCTCGGCATCTTTGCGTTGGGCGCGACCGTGGTGATCATCGCCGGCGGCATCGATCTCTCGCTGGGCTCGATGATCGCGCTCTCGGGAACGGTCTGCGCCACGACGATGCTGGCGCTCGCTCCGGGCGAGATGATGGGATTCAAGCCGGTCGGCGCCGTGGCCGTTGCCGCTGGCTGCCTCGCGAGTCTGCTGGTCGGGTTTCTCGTCGGCACGCTCCATGCCTGGCTGATCACCGCCGTTCGTCTGCCCCCGTTCATCGCCACGCTGGCCACGCTCGTGGGCCTGCGAAGCTTCGCACGGGCCCTGTGCGAGAGCAGCACCGCGGCGCTCACGCCCACGAAAAGCGCGCTCATCAACATCTCGGATCCTTTCTTCAAGACGGTCCGTGACAATGTCTGGATTCCGGTGGCGGTGTTCGGCGTGCTCGCGATTGTGACCTGGCTCCTGCTCACGCGGACGGTGCTCGGCCGGCATCTCCATGCCCTCGGTGGTAACGAGCAGGCCGCGCGGCTCGCCGGCATCCGCACCGACAACGTCAAGTGGTTCGCCTACTGCTTCAGCGCCATGACGGCGGCCCTCGCGGGCCTGTTCTACATGGCCAACGAATCGGTGGCGGCGCCGGTGAATCAGGGCCGTGGCCACGAACTCAACGCCATCGCCGCAGCCGTGGTGGGCGGCTGCTCCCTGACCGGCGGGGTCGGCACGGTGCCCGGCACCGTGCTTGGCACGATCTTCCTGCGCGTCGTAATCGACGCGGTGTCGAAGATCATCAAAACCGGTGCCGACGTCTACGAAGGCCTGATCGTCGGCATCGTGGTGGTGATCGCCGTGACGCTGGCCCAGGCGGGCCAGTTCGCCAAGGGCGGGCGTGGGCTTTTGCCGGGAGCCCTGGGGCTGTGTGCCATTCCCACGCTCGCGGTGTTGTGTGGTGCCATCGTGTCAATGACCGCCGGAAGCCGCATGGGCATCGTCTCCGGTGTGGGGGCGGCCATTCTGCTGGCACTGGTGCGATTCTGGGAATCGCGGCGCACGGCCTGATGGGGCGAGGGCTGGCATGAACGTCTCCACAGGCACCTCCGCCATAGGCAACGCCGTCGCTCCCGCCGTCGTGATGCGCGGCATCACGAAGCGGTTTCCCGGCGTGGTCGCGCTGGCGGATGTAACGCTCGAAGTCCGCCGTGGCGAACTCCACGCCATCTGCGGTGAGAACGGCGCCGGCAAGAGCACGCTCATGAAGATCCTGTCGGGCGTCTACCAGCCCGACGAGGGCAGGCTCGAGATTGGGGGCATGCCGGCGCGTTTCACGGGCACGCGCGACGCCGAGCGGGCTGGCATCGCGATCATCCATCAAGAACTGGCCCTCGTGGAGGACCTGTCCGTGGCGGCCAACGTGTTTCTCGGCAGGGAGAAACGCACGTCACTCGGACTGCTCGATGATCGCGGGATGCACGACGAATGCGGCCGGCTGCTCGAGTCGCTCGAATGCCAGGTGTCGCCGGCCACGCGGACAGGCAGCCTGCGGGTGGGTGATCAGCAGTTGGTCGAGATCGCCAAGGCCCTGTCGCTGGAGGCGTCGATCGTGGTGATGGACGAGCCCACCAGCGCCCTCACCGAGTCGGAATCGGCCAGGCTCGAGCGGACGATCCATCGGCTGCTCGCCAGTGGCACGACGATCCTCTACATCTCGCACAAGATGGACGAGGTGTTCCGTCTGGCCGATCGGATCACCGTCCTCCGCGACGGTCGGCATGTCCGCACGGTGGACCGGGCCGACACGAATCCCCGCCAGATCACCGGCTGGATGGTCGGCCGCGAACTGACCGACCATGACTTTCGCCACGCCCGCACCCGTGGGCCGACGTTGCTGGAGGTCCGCAGCCTCACGCTCCCGTGGCCGGAACATCCCCGTGGCTACCGGCTGTCGAACGTGTCGTTCGACCTGCATGCCGGCGAGATCCTGGGCGTGGCCGGGCTGATGGGCGCCGGCCGCACCGAGCTGTTGGAGACGATCTTCGGCGCCGGCGAGCCGACCTGGACCGGCGAAATCCGGCTGCATGGAAAGCCCGTTCGCTTCCGACATCCGCGAGAGGCCTGCGACGCCCGGATCGCGATGGTGACGGAAGACCGCAAGCGGCTCGGGCTGTTTCCCGATCTCGACGTGGCCGGCAACGTGAGCCTCTGCAGCCTGCAGGATGCCCTCCAGAACGGCCTGCTCTCGCGGCGGCGTGAGGAGGATCTCGTGGCCGGGCCGATCCGCGACACGGGCGTGAAGACGCCGGGGCCGCATGCCGCCATCACCGGCCTCTCCGGCGGCAACCAGCAGAAGTGCATCATCAGCCGCTGGCTGCTCACGAAACCGACGATCCTGCTGCTCGACGATCCCACACGCGGCATCGACGTGGGCGCGAAGGCCGAACTCTATGCGCTCATCGACCGGCTCTGCCGAGAGGGGCTCGGCGTGATCCTGACATCGAGCGAGCTGCCGGAACTGCTCACGCTCGCCGACCGGATCATCGTGCTGGCCGAGGGCCGGCTCACTTCGGAATTTCCGCGGGCCGAGGCGACCGAGCAGAAAATCATGGAAGCCGCGACAGGCGGCTGAAAATGGGGACGGGAGCGATTTTTCGTTTACCAGAGGCGACCACACCCTCACCGACGGAGAGCACGAGAGTGCCTGCCAAAAATCGCTCCCGTCCCCATTTTCCTCTTTTTACGGAATCGAGGCGACTTCGGCTCCTGACCGGCTGGCCAGCGACTGCAGCAGGTCGACCGAGATGCTCTCGGCCACGGACCGCACACCGCCGTCGCCCGAGAGCACCTGGAACACGCCCCCCGCCAGCCGCGACCGCGGCTTGAGCGAGGTCTCAAGCGGCGATGCCCCGACGCCTGCGCCCAGGCCCGTGTAGCGGCCAACGTCAGACACGTAGGGCCAAGAGTAGCGGGGCTGTGTCCACGTGCTGCCACCATCGACCGTGTAGTCGTTGCACTCGGCGAGGACCAGCGTGTTGGATAGGCCGTCGGTGACGTCCGCAATCCGGATCGGCTTGCTGCGGATCGGTGCCGCATACGCGCCGGTCACGTCGTTCCATCCGAGACCCTCGGGCACGAGGACACCATTGAATGCGGTCGCGGGTGGACTCGCACTGTAGAACCATCCCTCGAGTCGCCGGGCTAGATCAGGAGACGCGGGCCCCGGGCCAAGCAGTGCCGCAAAGTCGACGGCGCCTTTCATCTTCGAGGCGGAGCTATAGACCGCGATCCGGGCCGCCACGATGTCCTCCTCCTGGGTTTCGGGAGGACAGGCGAGGCAATACTTTTCATACAGTTTCGCCAACGCCCCTTCCTCAATGTAGGGCAGGATGGCAATGGCCCACGACTGCGGCCGGATGTAGTCGATGCCCTCTTCCGGCCTGTCTTCGAGATGGGCCACCGTGCCGATCCTCGGCCGGCCCGACGCGAACGGAAGCCCGCGACGAGCATCGGCATAGCTGAGCATCGCGATGCCAATCTGCCGCAGATTGCTCTGGCACTGGCTGCGGGCGGCCGCCTGCCGGGCCTGCTGCACCGCCGGCACGACCAGGCCGACCAGCGTGCCCACGATCGCGATCACGACCAAGAGTTCGACTAGCGTAAAGCCGTGCACGCGCGTGGGGCGTTTCATGATGGCACTGGATCTCATGGCAAATTGATTGACCTCTTTCCGGCCGAGTAACCCACGAAGAAACCGTCTTCCCGAAGTCTAGCTCCGAAACCTGGGCCTAAAATCGACGCCTTACGGTCTGCGGCTTGTTGTCGAGTCCGATCGCCGTGAAGGCCACCTCGCGAGGCGTCTGCCAGGCCGCGACCACCGCCTGGGCCTGCCCGCCCAACTGGCGCTGGTAGGTGGTGGCGAGATTCACGGCGCCGCGTCGGGCCCCGAAAGGACGGAACGTCGCCACGGGCATCGGTGGCTCATCGGTCGAAGGCATGTCAGACGACATCGACATGCCTCCCATCGACATGCCTCCCATCGGCATGCCACCTCCCATCGGCATGCTGTGGGAACCACCGGCGAGGTCGTCCGTATTCCACACGGAGATCGTGCCGACATTCCTTCCGCGCTCCGGCGTCGTGATCAGGTTCGGCTTGTAGCTTGGCACCGTCGAGGGTGCCACGTAGCCCACGGCCACCTTGACGCCATCGCGGCTTCCACCTGGGGCAACGAACTCGAATATCCTTGCCGGATCGGCGACGCCGTCAACGATGTCACGGCCGCTGAGCGCGGTGATGATCGCCTCCCGGCCGGCCCCTGCCGAAACGATGATGTCGTCATAGTTGTCAGCGTCTACGTCACCGACGGCCACGTTCACACCGTTGGGAAACCTGCCGGGCAGCACGCCCTTGAATTCTCGGACCAGCGAGCCCTTCGTGTCGAAGAGACGAACGTTGGCGGCACCGGCCGTCCTGGAACCCACGACGATATTCACCGTGCCATATTGGCCGAGTGCCCCGACTGCCAGACTCACGCCCCCGACGCCAGACTTGCCCTTGAAGGCACGGAAGCTGGCCGTGGGCTTGAGCGAGCCGTTCTCGTAGACCTTCACGAGCGAGGCCTTTGCCCCGGTGCCGAAGGCCATCGTCTCCTTCGTGTATTTCGACCTGAAGTAGGCATTGATCTGCTCGGCAGTCCCGCCGAAGGGTGGCGCCTGAGCTGGCTCTGTAGACGTGCCGATGCCGGAGGCGGTCACCACGGGGCCCCGGTAGTTGGGGAAGGCCTTGATGGTGCCGACCGTGTTGCCCTTGCCGTTGACGACAACAGTCGACTGAGCCGTCGTGCCCAGCGCCAACCGCAGGCCCTCGGTGTTGCCGAACTGGAACACCGGCGACATCATCCCCTCGTCTTCATG
>JBIIGJ010000030.1:0-31210 GCA_044236455.1 Pirellulales bacterium | reverse complement strand
AACCGCCAGATCGAGTTCCGATACCGCCACCAGT
Organism: Pirellulales bacterium; assembly: GCA_044236455.1. GTDB lineage: Bacteria > Planctomycetota > Planctomycetia > Pirellulales > UBA1268 > CAMCQY01. The sequence continues at coordinate 31,176 of JBIIGJ010000030.1, read as the reverse complement.
CCGCCAAACCGCACCGTCACCCGGTCGAGATCGAGCAGGGGTGAGCCGGACACGCCCAGCAGGGGCGCGCCGGCAGCGGGCGACGATGATGTCGGCGGTTCGGGCTGCCGGTTCATAGGTGCTCCTCGTGGAGTTCGGCGGCGAGACGACGCGAGGGCATGAGCCCCTCCGGCCGGTACCGCATCACGAGCACCAGCGCCAGCCCAAAGATCGCCAGCCGCCAGCCACTGAAGGAGAGCAGACTCGAACCCGAAGGATTGATGTTCATCTGCTGGATCCAGGAATCGGCCCACGGCGCGAGCACCGTGTCGAAGCCGACGAGGATCGCCACGCCCAGGATCGTGCCGGGAATGCTGCCAAGCCCCCCGAGAATCACGGCGCAGAGCACCATGATCGAGCGGTTGAAGTCATAGGCATTCGGATCGGCGGTGGTGGAGAGACTCGCGGCATAGAGGCAGCCGGCCAGTCCAGCCACCGCAGACGACATGGCAAACGCGGAGAGCTTCACCCGCGTCGCCGAGATGCCCATGGCGGAGGCGGCCAGTTCGTCCTCGCGGACGGCCACCCACGCCCGGCCGAGCCGGGATTGCTCCAGCCTCCGCATGGCCACCACGACGCCGGCCAGCGCCAGCAGGGCGAGGTAGTAGAACCATCGCGGATCGATGGCGAACGCCAGGCCGAGATCGATGCCGCCGACCTTCACGCCGGCCCCCGGGGGCGGCACCGGATTGAGCCCCTTCATACCGCCGGTGATCTGCTCGAGATTGCGGAGCGTCACCTTCACCACCTCACCGAAGCCGAGCGTGACGATGGCCAGATAGTCGCCGCGAAGGCGGAGCGTGGGGGCGCCGAGCGCCAGCCCGATCCCGGCCGTGGCCAGCACGCTCACGATCGTCGCCGCCAGAAACCCGATCTGAAACGGATACATCGGCACCGTGAGGATCGCCATCAGGTACGCCCCGATGCCGAAGAACGCCGCGATACCGAGATGCACCAGCCCCGTGTAGCCCACCATCACGTTGAGCCCGAGCGCCAGGATGCAGTAGATGAAGAGCGTGGTCACCTGCCCGCCAAGCGCACCGCCGAGTGCCGGCACCACCAGCGGCGCCACCGCCAGCACCACGAGCGCGACCAAGTCCCATCGTTCCCGCACAAAGTCGCCCATGCCCGCCCTGCCGGTCGCGGCTGCGTTCCGCTGCTGCTGCATATGGGACGACGCGGGCGTCATACCTTCTCCTTCGTCCGACGTCCCAGCAGGCCTTCCGGCCGGAACACGAGGATCACGATCAGGATCGCGAAGACGATCGCTCCGGTCCACCGTTCGCCGACATACGCACTCGACAACGACCGGACGAGCCCGATCACCAGCCCGCCCACGACCGCCCCCGGAATGCTGCCGATGCCACCGAGCACCGCGGCAGTGAAGGCATAGAGGCCGTTCTGGAATCCCATCTGGAAGCCGATGGTGTTGATATAGAGGCCGTAGATCACGCTCGCCGCTCCGCCGAGGGCCCCGCCGATGAAGAAGGTCGCGGCGATCACACGATCCACATCCACGCCCACCAGTGCCGCCGCGGTCGGATCCTGCGACACCGCCCGCATCGCCCTGCCGAGGCGGGTCGTCCGCACCAGGAGCGACAGCGCCAGCATCAGCGGCACGACCACGACCAAAACAAGGAGATCCTTCCAGGTGAACTGCAGCCCCTCACCGGGTAGCAGGTTGGTCGAGGGAAGCAACTCAGGAAACGAACGGTCCGAGGGCCCGAGCCAGAACAGGCCGATGTTCATGAAGATGAACGACACGCCGATCGCGGAGACGAGCGGTGCAAGCTTCGGGGCATTCCGCAGCGGCTTGTAGACGATCCGGTCGACGCACACGTTGAGCGTGCCGCAGAAGAGGCCGCAGGCCACGATCAAGACCGCGATGCCCAGCCAGGTGGCCGCGGGCCCCGCAGTCGCGAGGCCAAAGGCGGTCACCAGCGACAGGGCCAGGCAGGCTCCCAGCATGATCAGGTCGCCGTGCGCGAAGTTGATCAGGCCGATGATCCCGTAGACCATCGTGTAGCCCAGCGCCACCAGCGCCACGAGCGCCCCGTTGGTCAGTCCGATCAGGCACTGCTGGAGGAAGAACTGGGCTGACACGGGCGGGCTTTCAGGAAGCTGATTTCAGGACACTGTCTTCCAAACACCGGGGCGACCGATGGAGCCCGAGTTTTACCGCGCAGCCTCTGCTGGTGCAGCACCATCTGCTGCACTCGCACCGGCCGGCTGCCCGTCAGCCCCGCCGCCTTCGGCACTGGCGTCGAGGATCTCCTCGAACTCGAATCGGCCATTTTTCACGACGCTGACGGTGAGCGTCCGCATGGTGGTGTCGCCGTTGGCATCGAATCCCCAGTGCCCGAGGGCCCCGTCGAAGTCACGGATCGCCAGAGCCGCGTCGGCGATCGCCCGACGGTCCTTCGTGCCGGCCCGACGGATCGCCTCGAGCGCCACACAGGCGGCCTCGTAGCCGTAGACGGCGTAGGCTTCCGGGAGTTCGTGATACTTCGCACGGTAGCGTTCCACGAAGGTGTGCCCCTTGCCGGTGAGCTTCTCTGGAGGCAGCCCACCAAACGTCACGAAGCACCGTCCCTCCAGGTTGGCGGCCCCGGCCGAATCGATGAACACCTGCTCGCGGCAGCCGTCGGGCACCATCAGGATCGCGGTGATGCCGGCACTGGCCATGTCCTTGGCGAGCTGCCCCCCCTTGCTCTGTGTGGTGCCGCCAAAGTAGACGAGGTCGGGCTTCGCCGCCTTGATGCTCGCCATCAACGACTTGAATTCCTGCGCCTTGGCGTCGATCGAGTCGTGATCCAGCACCTCGATGCCGATCTCCCGGCACCGCTCGTCGAAGAGGTCGGCGAGGCCTTTGCCGTAGACCTCGTTGTCGTCGAGGATGCAGACGGTCTTCACGCCGCGTCGCTTGGCCCAGTCGGCCGACAGCGGCCCCTGCAGGTCGTCGGCGGGCACGACCCGCGTGTAGTTGAGCCGCCCGGTGGGACGGTAGACGCTGGGTTCCCCTGGCTCCCCGAGCCCGGGCTTCGTGAGCCCCACGGCGGTGTTGGCCGGCGACACCATCAACAGGTCGCCGAGGTTCAAGATCGGCATCGACACCTTCGCGGCACCGGAATTGAAGGTGCCGATGTAGGCGACCACGTCGGGATCCTGCAGGGCGCGGCGGGCGTTGGCCGCCTCGGCCTCGCTCGTCCACTGGCCGGCGGCGGCCGTCGAGTCGTCGAGGTCGAGATACTCCACCCGATACGGCCCGACCCTGCCCCCGGCTTCCTCGACCGCCATGCGGATGCCCCGCACGATCGTGTCGGACTGCTGCTTCGCGCTGCCGGTCCGCGGCAGACTGGAAACGATGGTGACAAGCGTGGGATCGGCGGGCCGGCAGCCGGCAAGGAGGAAGCAGAAGAGCAGTATGGCGAAGATTCGCGGCGTCATGGCTGATACTTTAGCAGACCCGGGGCCGCTGCGGTTCGGGGCTGCCCATGCCCCGTCGCCGGACGTTCGCTACGGCCATCCATGGCCTCCGCTCACTCGATGCTGACTGCGCTCCGGCATCCTGCCTGCGCTTGTCAGCAACGCCGGCTCTCGGGACATGGGCAGCCCCTCACGGATCCTGCGAAGCAGTCTTGGACGAGGGCGGGCTCCCCGGACACCGAAGCAAGCATCAGGCGCCTCGGCGCAGCACGCGCACCATCGTCCCCGACGTGATCGCCGAGCCGCCGAGCGAGCGAAGCGTGTTCGGGGAGCCCGCCCGGAGCGGCACCGCCCCCTACCGCTTCACCAGCCGCCAGGCCCTGTGGATCCGTTCGTTCCGGAAGTCCTCGGGGATCGTGCGGTTGGTGATCTCGCGGAGGGTGTAGAGGGCCGTCAGCCGCTCCTCGGCGAGATGAAACCGCCGAAAATTGGTTGAAAAATAGACGACGCCTCCGGTGACGAGATTCTTCGCCACCAGTTCCAGAAGCTCTGCGTGGTCGCGTTCGATGTCCCACGGCGTCTCGCTCTTTGCCGACCGCGAGTAGGTCGGCGGATCGACCACCACCAGATCAAACGGCGGCTCGCCGCGTTGCGCCCGGTGCTCGAGGAACGCGCGGGCCTCGTCCCGCACGATCCGGTGGCGGCCCGCGTCTTTGAAGCCGTTCTTTGCGAGGTTTGTCCGCGTCCACTCGAGATACGTGTTCGAGAGATCGACGCTCACCGTCTCCTTCGCCCCGCCCGCAGCCGCATAGACTGAAAAACTGCCGGTGTAGCAGAAGAGGTTGAGCACTCGCTTCCCCTCGGCCTCGCCGCGGACCATGCCCCGCGTCTGCCGGTGGTCGAGGAACAGCCCCGTATCAAGGTAGTCGGAGAGATTGACCTCGAACGACAGATCCCCCTCCTTCACGGCAAGCACCGCCTGCCGCTGGTCGACTTTTTCATACTGGCCACCATCCCGCTGGCGGCGGCGCATCTTCAGAAATGTCTGCATCGGTGGCACGCCCAGTTCCAACGCCGCCGCCTCGATCATCTTGTCGAGCCAGACGTCGTGCTCGATGTCGGTGCGTTCATGCGGCCGCTCATACTCGGCGGCGTGGAGCCAGCCGGCATACCAGTCGATCACCAGCGGAATCTCGGGGATGTCGCGGTCGTAGACACGAAACGCCTCGATCTCCTGCCGGCGGGCCCACTTCGAGAGATGTTTGAACCGTTTGGCGAGCCGGCGCCGGAAGTCGCCGATCTGATCGTCGGTCGTGCGGCCACGCGGGCGGCCGGGGGCCTGAGCCGGGGCATTGAAGCCCTCCGGATTGTCGCCGGGACGGCAGAAGTCTCCTCGCGGGGATCTTTCGCTTTCACCCGCAGTGGGAGCGCCCTCCTCCTCAGGGCGAAAGCTCCCATGCTCGTCGAGCTTCCGCCGATCCCGTCGCTCAGCATCTGGGGTGCCGGCGACTCCCGGGGGATGTGTCGCATGAGCGGTTGGCTGCGACGATTCTTCCCGCCTTCTGATCTCCACCTCCAGGAGCCGGCACGCGATCGGGCCGTTGGAGAGCGGCACGCGATACGTGGGACGCAGGCCGAGCTGACCAGCAGCAGGCGTGTCGGCCGCCAGGATTGCCGCCCGCCAGCCGCCGCACTGCTGCACGAGCCAGTCGCCAAAACGCCTGAAGAATGCTGCGGACCGCGGGAGCGGCAGGCGCTCGCCGTAAGGAGGATTGGTGACCACGAGCCCGCTCTCGCCCGCCGGCTTGGCCTGCTCGAAATGCTTCACGTCGATCGTGATGCACGTCGCCACGCCCGCCGCCTCGGCGCAAGCCTTCGCCGCGGCGACAGCATTTGGATCGAGATCGCTGGCCTGAAAGCCTCCGGCCGACTGCCGCACGCGGGCCTCGAGTTCGGCCACCAGTCGGTCGAACAGTCCGCGGTCGCAGTCGCGAAACTTATAAAAGCCATGAGCCTTCCGCCGTGCGCGATACAGCCCCGGCGCGATACCGGCGGCGATCGTTGCCGCTTCGATGACCAGCGTGCCGGAGCCACACATCGGGTCGAGCAATGGCTCCCAGCTTGATGACTCGTGGGTACGCTCACCGGCGCGCCACCAGCCCGCGATCCCCAGGATGCCAGCGGCCAGCACCTCGGAGAGCGGCGCGTCGACCTCCCCCATCCGCCAGCCCCGCTGGTGGAGCGACCGGCCGGCCGCATCGCGGAAGATCGTCGCGGTATCGCCCACCAAATGGAGCCCGAGCCGGAGCGTCGCACCGCGCAGCTGCACGCTCGGCCGCTTGCCGCTGGGTGTGCGGAGCTGGTCGACGATCGCATCCTTGACGATCTGCGCGGCGTAGAGCGAGTGCGTGAGAAAGGTGTCGTGGATCGCGGCATCGACCCGAAGCGTGTCGGAGGTCTTCAACTGCTCCGTCCAGTCGACCTCCTGCATCGCGTGATAGAGCGAGTCGGGAGAGTCGACGCGAAACCGGCCGAGCGGTTCGAGCACGCGGATCGCCGTGCGGCTCTCGAGCACCGCGCGGTAGAGCGTTTCCTTTTCCGCTCCGGGAGCCGCGGAGAACTCGATCGTCCGCCGACCGACACGGAGATCCTGCGCCCCCACACACTCCAATTCCCGAGCGAGAATCCACTCAAGCCCTTCGAGCGTTCGCGCGGTCAGCCGCGGCGGCTCGTCAAGCGACGGCGCCGGCAGCGGCCGGGGGGTAGGAGGAACTGCGGGAAATCGCACCACGTCCATCACGCTCTCGATCGGTCGAAGGTCACAGCATCTCCACGAATTCTTCGACCGTGATGCCCATGTCGGCAATGAGACCGTGCAGCGTCCCCCGCTTCAAGGTGCGTCCCTTGTGGATCGGCACCACGATCCGTTGCCATCCGTCTCCCACTGCCCGGATGAACACGGCATGGCTGCCTTTTTGCCGATCCAAAACGAATCCGAGCTTTTCGGCCACGGCAACCAGTTCCCGGGCGGTCACCGCCGGCAGCCGCGTCATATCGCGACCTCGACCGGCTTGATCAGCAGATCCTCCACCGGAATGGTTTCCCCCTTGGCGGCCATGCTCTCCAAATACAACTCGATCGCCTCGCGGACATTTGCCACAGCCTCGTCGAGTGTGTCGCCCTCGGAATGGCAGCCTTTGAGGGCGGGGCAGGAAGCATGAAATCCACCCTCAGGATCACGTTCGAGAACGACGGTGAAATGATGCTTCGTCATCGAGGCGGATCTCCGCGGGCCACGTGGCGTTGTCTCACCAGCAACCTTACGCGAAGCAGCACCGTCTGTCGAATTCCGCTGCCGTCACCGGGCCGCGACGCTCTCGGGGAAGCGATCCTGAATCGCCTGCACTTCCAGTTGCTCCGTGCGGAGGGCCTCCATCGCCAGCACGCACGCTTCCGCCGCCGGCAGCGTCGTGATGCAGGGCACGCCGTACTGCACGCTCGCGGCCCGGATGCGGCCCTCGTCGGTCCTTGCCCCCTTACCCCGCGGCGTGTTGAAGATCAGCTGCACGCGGCCGTCGATCAGTGAATCGATCAGGTTCGGATGCCCCTCCTGCAGCTTCTTCACGACCTCGACCGCGATGCCCGCCTCGGTGAGCGCCCGCGCCGTGCCGGAGGTCGCGATCAGCTCGAAGCCCATCGCCACGAGCCGGCGGGCCAGCCCCACCATCATCTCCTTGGCCTGCGGACTCGCCACGCTGAGGAAGATCCGTCCTTTTTGCGGCAGCAGGATGCCGGCCGCGATCTGGCTCTTCGCGAAGGCGATGCTAAAGCGGTCGCTCACGCCCATCACCTCGCCGGTGCTCCGCATCTCAGGCCCCAGCGCGATGTCGACGCCGGCGAACTTCACGAACGGGAAGACGCTCTCCTTCACGCTCACGTGGGCCGGAACCGGATCGGCATCGACCCCCTGCTCCGCGAGCGTCATACCCGCCATCGCCTTCACCGCCACCTTCGCCACGGGCAGGCCCGTGGCCTTGGCGACGAACGGCACGGTGCGGCTGGCCCGTGGATTGACTTCGATCACGTAGAGCGTCGGCCGGCCATCCTCCTTCTTGACCGCGAACTGCACGTTCATGAGGCCGACCACGCCCAGGGCCCGCGCCATGCTGATCGCAGCCTTTTTGATCTCGTCGACCACCTCCGCCGACAGACTGTGCGGCGGGATGCAGCAGGCCGAGTCGCCGGAATGAACCCCCGCCTCCTCGATGTGCTCCATCACGCCGGCGACGATCACGTCGCGGCCGTCGCTGATGCAGTCGACGTCGACCTCGATCGCATCCTCGAGAAACCGGTCGATCAGCACCGGCTGCCCCTGCGCCACGGCAAAGGCCTCGGCCACGTACCGCTCGAACTGCACGTGGTCGTAGCAGATCTCCATGGCCCGCCCGCCGAGCACGAAGCTGGGCCGCACGAGCGATGGAAAGCCGATCCTGGCCACCTCGCGGCGGGCCTGCTCGAGTGTGCGCGCGATACCGCTGGCCGGCTGCTTGAGGCCCAGCCGGTCGAGCAGTTCGCGAAACTTCTCCCGATCCTCCGCCATCTCGATCGTGTCGACGCTGGTGCCGATGATCGGCAGACCGGCGGCAAAGAGGGCCCTGGCGAGGTTCAGCGGCGTCTGGCCGCCGAGCTGCACGATCACGCCGTCAGGCTGGATGCGGTCGGCGATGTTGAGCACGTCCTCGCAGGTGAGCGGCTCGAAAAAGAGCATGTCGCTCGTGTCGTAGTCGGTGCTCACGGTCTCGGGATTCGAGTTGACCATCACGCTCTCGATCCCCATCTCGCGAAGCGCGAAGCTCGCGTGGCAGCAGCAGTAGTCGAACTCGATGCCCTGCCCGATCCGGTTGGGACCGCCGCCGAGGATCATCACTCGCTTCTTGCCCGGCTCCTTCGGCCGGGCTTCGTCCTCGTCCTCCCACGTGGAGTAGTAGTAGGGCGTCTGGGCCTCGAACTCGGCGGCGCAGGTGTCGACCGACTTATACGTGGCGAGGATCCCGCGACGTTTGCGATCCTCGCGGACCTCCATCTCGGAGGCGCCGAGCATCACGGCCAGCTGTCGGTCGGAGAACCCAGCCTGCTTCGCGTGCCGCAGCAGGGCGTCGTCGATTGCCGAGAGCGACCCAACCGTACGGATCAGGCTCTCGATCTCCACGATCTGCTGGAGCTGGTCGAGAAACCAGCGGTCGATGGCGGTGAGCTCGTGGAGTTCATCGACCGTCATGCCCGCCTTGAACGCATAGCGGAGATACCAGACCCGGTCGGGGTCGGCCGTTGCCACGCGGGCGCGGATGTCGTCGAGCGACGGCTCGGCCGCGGTGCCCCAGAGATCCTTGCCGTCGCAGCCGAAGCCAAAGCTGCCGACCTCCAAACCGCGGAGCGCCTTCTGGAAGGCCTCCTTGAACGTGCGGCCGATCGCCATCGTCTCGCCGACGCTCTTCATCTGCGTGGTCAGGCGGCTGTCTGCCTCGGGGAATTTCTCGAAGGCGAACCGCGGCACCTTCACGACGACGTAATCGATCGAGGGCTCGAAGCAGGCCTTCGTCCGCCGCGTGATGTCGTTGGGCAGCTCGTGAAGCCGCCAGCCCACGGCCAGCTTGGCGGCGATCTTGGCGATCGGGAAGCCGGTGGCTTTGCTCGCCAGTGCGCTCGAGCGGCTGACCCGGGGATTCATCTCGATCACGATCATGCGGCCGTTCTCGGGATGCACGGCAAACTGGATGTTTGAGCCGCCCGTCTCGACGCCGATCGCCCGGATCACGGCGAAGCTGGCGTCACGCATCCGCTGATACTGCCGGTCGGTGAGCGTCAGCGCCGGGGCGACCGTGATCGAGTCGCCGGTGTGCACACCGCAGGGGTCGAAGTTTTCGATGGAGCAGATCACGACGGCGTTGTCGTCCGCGTCGCGCATCACCTCCATCTCATATTCCTTCCAGCCAAGGATCGACTCCTCGACGAGCACCTCGCCCACCGGCGAAAGGTCGAGGCCGCGCTGCACCTTTTGGTCGAACTCCTCGCGATTGAACGCGATCCCGGAGCCGGAGCCGCCGAGCGTGAAGCTGGGCCGGATCACGGCGGGCAGGCCAATCTCGGAGAGCACCTCGCGGGCCTCGGGCAACGTCTTCACGATCCGCCCGCGACAGGTCTCGAGGCCGATCTTCCGCATCGTCTCCTTGAAGATCTCGCGGTCCTCGCCGCGGCGGATCGCCTCGGCCCGGGCGCCGATCATCTCCACGCCGTGTTTCGCCAGCACGCCGTGGCGTTCCAACTCCAGGGCGAGATTGAGGGCCGTTTGGCCACCGAGCGTGGGGAGCACGGCGTCGGGCTTCTCGACCTCGATCACCTTTTCGAGCATCTGCCAGGTGAGCGGCTCGATGTAGGTGCGGTCGGCCGTGCCCGGATCGGTCATGATCGTGGCCGGGTTCGAATTCACGAGGACGACACGGTAGCCGTCCTCCCGGAGTGCCTTGCAGGCCTGGGTGCCTGAATAGTCGAATTCGCAGGCCTGGCCGATGACGATGGGCCCGGACCCGATGAGCAGAATGGTGTGGAGATCGTCGCGGCGGGGCATGGAAAAACCTGAGGTGCGCGCAAAACTGCCACAGGCTAGCATTTCGACCGCCCGGGCTTCAACGAACAGCTACAATCCCCGCGACCCGCATCATTTCACCCCCCCTGCAACGCCCCACGGAATCTCGGACCGATGTCCATCGCCACCCCTTCGCTCGACGCCCTTCGCGACACGCTCCCCGACGAACTCAAAGACATCCGCCTCAATCTTTCCAGTGTCCTCGCCGGCGAAAACCTCCAGCCTGCGCAGGCGTTGGGCGTGGCCCTGGCGGCGGCCGCCTTCGTAAGGTGTCGGCCAATCGTCCTGGCCCTCGAGGCGGATCTGCGGGCGGCAGACGCCGCAGTTGCAGTCCCAGTGATCTCCGACGCCATCGCCGCGGCCGGTCTGATGGCGATGAACACCGTCTACTACCGTTTCCGCCACATGCTCGGCAAGGAGAGCTACGAGGCCCGCTCCCCTCGGCTCCGGATGAGCCGCATGGCCCAGCCGACGACGAGCAAGGCCGACTTCGAGCTGATGAGCCTGGGCTGCGCGGCGCTGGCCGGTTGCGAACTCTGCATCAAGAATCACGAGGCGAGCCTCGTGCACCTGGGCATGAGCGAGGAGGCCTGCCACGACGCCGTCCGCATCGCAGCGGTGATCAACGCCGCCGCCTGCGGCCTGCCCGCCTGAGTCACTCAGCCGCCGAGTTCCCGCAGGTATTCCAGCGTGTAGATGCCACTGGAGTGGCCGTCTGAGAATTCGATCGAGTAGGCGTATTGGCCCACCGGCTTCATGCCCGCGATCGCCAGCGGCGCCACCTCCTCGGGCTTCAGCACTGGCAGCAGGGCCGGAGTGGCGGGCTGAGCCCGCTGCTCGCGGCAGGTCGCGCAGGGGCAGGCATCGCGCAGGAGCCGCGGCGAGTAGCTCCCCTTCGCGCCGTCGCTCCATGTGATCTCGACCCCGCCGCGGTCGATGCGTCGGATGGATTGCGGAGTAGCCTGCGTCATGTTCACACTCATCCTTGCCGGTTGCCGCGATGATCAACGAACCGTCGTCCCTTGCCCTCGAACCGCGGCAGACTGCCGCGAGGAACGGCGACCACTTCCACCCGCAACCCGAGCCGCACCTGCAGTTCGCGGGCCACTCGCTCGGGCGTTGCCAAGCGATCCTCTATTTCTAACTTCATCACGTCAAGGCTTTCGTACGTGGTGACCGTGAGCCGGTATTCGACGATCTCCGGGAAGCTGCGGACGATGTCGTCGATCGCCCCGGGAAAGATGTTCACGCCGCGAACCACGAGCATGTCGTCGGTGCGGCCGACGATGCCGCCTTCGAGCCGCACCCACGGGCACGCCCCCGCCGCGATCTCGTCCGACGTGGGCCAACGCGGCCGCACGAGGTCGCCGGTGCGGTAGCGGATGACGGGTGTGCCTGAGCGACCAAGCGTGGTGAGCACGAGTTCAGACAGTTCCCCTGGCCCGGCCGCCTGTCCCGTCTCCACGCTGAGAAATTCGGGATGGAACCAGGGCTCGATCACGTCGAGGCCGCGGCCCGCCAGATCGCCGACGCCCCACGGCCCCACCTCCGTCGCGCCGGCATGATCGAGCAGATCCGCCCCCCATGCCTCGCGGATTCTCGCCCGCACCGCAGGCGACGAGCCGCCAGGCTCCCCGGCCACGATCACCAGGCGAATCGGCAGATGCTCCAGGTCGAGCTTGTGTTCGGCCGCCACCTCCGCGAGGTGCAGGGTGTAGCTGGGAGTGGCCACGAGCACCGTCGCGCCAAGTGATCTCGCCATTTCGAGCCGTGCGAGCGTTGTCATGCCTCCGGTGGGAATCGCCATCGCCTGTCGGGAGAGCACCCCGTCGAAACAACTCCAGAAGCCGGCATAGGGGCCGAACGAGGAGGCCACGAGCACCCGATCGCCCGCCTGCACCCCGCCGCGATCGAGGATCGCCTCCCAGCACGCCATCCACCAGGCCCAGTCATCAGCCGTGTCGAAGACAGGCAGCGGCCGGCCGTGCGTGCCGCTGGTCTGGTGAAACCGCACGTAGCGATCGGGCGGCCATGTGAGGTTTCCAGGGCCGCCGCCCGCAGCGGCCGCCTCGACCAGCTCCTCCTTGAACGTGAAGGGCCAGTCGGCGAGCGTCGCGAGCGAAGGCAGTTCATGCGACACCCGCGCGAGCTTGGCCGCATAAAACTGGTTGTGCGGCAGGATCTGCTGCACAAGCCCGCGCAACCGCTCGAGCTTGAGCGCATCGAGCTGCTCACGGGAGGTCGGCGCGTCGAACTTTTGATCAGCGGGCATATCCGCATTATGCCACGGCACGGATAGCATGTGGGCGAACTGTGCTGGCCGGGGTTGTCCGTGCCCCGTCGCCGGACGTTCGCTACGGCCATCCTGGCCTTCTCTCACTCGATGCTGACTGCGCTCCGGCATCCTGCCTGCGCTGGTCAGCAACGCCGGCTCTCAGGGCACGGACAACCCCTCACGCGTCTTGCGGAGCAGTCTTACGGCAGGGCGGGCTCCCCGAACACCGAAGCGAGCTGTGTTCACGAAAAATACGACATCGTTTCGTTTTTTCTTGGCCGGCCTCCGCCGGCTGGTGCTGCGCTTCGCATCCTGCGAAGCCGATCGACGAGGGCGGGCTCCCCGAACACCGAAGCGAGCATCAGGCGCCTCGGCGCCAGTCGCCCACCATCATCCCCGACGCAACCGCCGAGCCGCCGAGCGAGCGCAGCGTGTTCGGGGAGCCTGCCCGGCGCGGCTTACAGTCCTGGCACACCCTGCGACGGCGCGTTCTGGAGCGGCGGCTGCAGTCCCTGGAATGGAGCCGGGGACGGAGGCGGCAGCACGAGCCCGCCGCCCGGTGGCGGCAACGGCTGCGGAATCGGCTGGGCAACCACCGGCTGCGGCGCGACCTGCGCCGGCGGCGGAACGGGCAGACTACCGGCAGCCAAACGGGTCTGCTCCGCCCTGGCGATGACCGCTTCGGGCGGCGTCGCGGCAGCGGAGGCCATGGCGAGGTCGACGACCCGTTCGTCGCGGATCTCCCAGGGCCAGAGGTTCTCCGTGACGAAGTCGAGCGGAAAAATCTCGTACCACGGGATCGGGAACGGCTGCCGCACCGTCAGCGTTTCGTATCCATCCTTGACGAGACGGATCTTCCGGGTGCCGTAATAGATAAAGTCGGTGGATACCGGCGTGGTGCCGATCTGGTAGTCGTCGACATAGACGAGGGCTCCCGGCGGATTGCTGCGGATCGTCATCCGCCGCTGCACGCAGCCCGCGGCCGAAATCAGGGCGACCACGACGAGAAGGCAGCCATACACACCGGCAGAAAGCCCGCGAGTGGACCAGCGGGGGCGGTCGTTCCTGGTATTGCTGGCATTCATGGGAGGGGGTCCTTCGCGGCCGAAACCCAGCCGTCGGAAACCATAGATTTCTGCCCTGCCCGCCGCCAGAGCAGCCAAGCCTTACGTATTCTGCCCGGCCAATCATGTCTCGCCCGGGCCGCGCCGTCCGGCTAGAATCCGCTCTTTTACGCCACCCGCCCGAGGCATGTCGACGCGTGGGAAAAGTCACGAGCTTGGTCTATTGCGACCGCACCGACATCGGTCGCCGCCGCTCGAGCAATCAGGACGCCAAGGCCGTGCTGTCGGCGAGCCCGCAGCAGTTCCGTGATCGCGGCTGGCTATTCATGGTGGCCGACGGCATGGGCGCCCATGCCGCGGGCGAGCTGGCCAGCGCCATTGCCACCGACCGCGTCCCGAAGATCTACGAGCAACGCTCGGAATACTCCCCGCCGCTCGCCCTGCGTCGGAGCCTCGAACAGGTCAACGGCGAGATCAACGCGAAGGGAGAGAGCGGTCTCGAGTTCAAGGGCATGGGCACGACCTGCACGACGCTCGTGCTCCTCCCGCACGGCGCAATCGTCGGCCACATCGGCGACAGCCGCTGCTACCGCATCCGGGGCCGCACGATCGAACAACTGTCGCGGGACCATTCGCTCGTCTGGGAATTGGAGTCGGCCGGAGGCATGTCCCGCGCACAGGCTGCAGACGCCGCCCCCAAAAATATCATCACCCGGTCGATGGGCCCGCACCCCCATGTCGATGTCGATATGGAGGGGCCGTTTCCGGTAACGGCCAGCGACGTCTTCCTGCTCTGCAGCGACGGCCTCTCGGGGCAGGTCACGGACGAGGAGATCGGCCTGCTCGCCGCCGAACTGGAACCGCCGGACGCGGTGGCAGCCCTGATCGGTCTCGCGCTGGTGCGGGGCGCCCCCGATAATGTCACCGTGGTCATCGCACGGGCCGGGGAAGAGGAAGCCTCGAAACCATCCCGCAAGGACGAGGCGTGGCCGCTCAGCGAGGAGGCCACGACGACCCAGCGGCAGGCCCACCGCTCCTGGATGGCATTGGCGTTCGCGGCCGTCTGCCTTTTGGCGGCGTTGATGTTCAATCCGTTCAGCCTGTTGACGAAGGACATCTGCCGCGACTCGGATGTGATGCACGCGGTCTGCATGTTTGGCAGCCTGGGGGCCCTTCTCGCAGGGGCCGCTGCGCTCCTGATGGCGGTCTTGGGCTTTCTCGCGCCGACGCCATCACGAGGGCGGGTGCTCCACGCAGGTGAGTTCCTCGGGAAAGGACCTTACCGCCGCTACGACTGCACCCCGACCGCGCAGTTGGTGGAAGGCGTTCTGGCCAGCATCGAGACCGCCGCGGAGCATCTCACCGTCGCCGATCGCGACCGCACGGGTGCCATCGTGGCGCGGGCTCGGCAGCATGCCGCCGCCGGAGGTTTCCACGAGGCGGTGAAGGCCGCCGCCGAAGCCACCGCCATTTTTACTCGCGCCGTCGAGGCCGCACGGGGCGACGAAACGGTCCGCACCGCAGCCCCCTCGCATCCGCACCGCCCCTCCTGAACACCCGCCCCCCCGGCAATCCGCCATGAAGATCATCACGCGTTACGTCCTGAGCGAGTTGCTGCAGGTGTTCCTTGTGGCGCTCTCCGCCCTCACGCTCTTCATGCTCGTCGTGGGACTGGTCAAGGAGGCGCAGCAGCAGGGCCTGGGGATGATGCAGATTCTTGCCCTGGTTCCCTACGTGCTGCCTGAGGCGATGCGGTTCGCCGTACCGGGCACGATGCTCTTCGCCGTGGCGAGCGTCTTCGGACGGATGTCGGCATCCAATGAAATCACCGCCCTGAAGGCCGCGGGCATCACGCCGATGGCGGTGATCTGGCCGGCGGCCATGCTGGCCATCGTGGTGAGCCTCGTGTCGGTGTGGCTCAACGACGTTGCCGTATCGTGGGGCCGCGACGGCGTGCGTCGGGTGGTCATCGGCAGCGTCGAGGAGATCATCTACGGCCGCCTCCGGCAGCAGCGGTCGTACAGCACGTCGCAGCTTTCAATCAACGTGAAGGGCGTCGATGGACGGCGGCTCCTCCGCCCCACGCTGTCCTTCCAACCGGGCGGTTCGAGCCCACCGGTGACGGTGTCGGCCGCCGAGGCCTCGCTGCGGGCCGACGCGGCCGCCGGCACGCTCACGATCACCTGCCGCGACGGCACCTTCCACGTGGGCGACGTGAAGGCGGTGTTTCCCGACACGATCGAGCGGGTCGTGCCGCTCGACGCGGTCAGCCGGAAGGGGAGCACCTCGACGAGCCCCTCCGAGATAGCCATGGCCGATTTCGCGAAGGCACGCGCCGACCAGGTTGCCAAGATCGACCAGTTCGAGCAGGTTGCCTCGGGGAAGATCGCCATGGGCATCATCATGGGCCGCATGGAGCAGGCGATGCCCGCCGCCGTCGAGCCCGAACGGCAGCAGGCGATTTCGGCCAAGTCTCGACTCACGCGGATCATCATGGAGCCCTGGCGCCGATGGGCCAACGGATTCAGCTGTCTCTGCTTCGTGCTGGTGGGGGCCCCGATGGCGATCCGGATGCGGAATGCCGACTTCCTCACCAGCTTCTTTCTCTGTTTTCTGCCGATTCTCCTCGTCTACTACCCCGTGTTCATGCTGGGCGTCTCCCGCGTGAAATCGGGCTCGCTGCCCGCCCCGGCCGTCTGGATGGGGAACGTGCTCGTCGTCCTCTGGGGCCTGTGGCTTCTCCGGAGCGTCGTCCGCCGGTGACAGGGAGGCAGAGGCTCTCCAGATGCTGACCACCGGAATCGGCGGAAGCTCGAGGAGCTTTTGGATTTTTCGCTTTCGGGGGAATGTGCTGCCGTAGGTCGTGGAAGGAGAAAAAGCCAACGCGACGAGACTTCTGCCGTTCCGGTGGCAATTCGCGTCGCTTCCTTCCGCCGATCCCGGCTCGTCATCTTCTTGCTCCTTTTCCATCTGAAAGATTTCTGGCAGACTTTGGCTTCAAACCCCGTTCACAAGGAGCTTCCCCATGCCCCGTCCCGTTACGCTGTTCACCGGCCAGTGGGCCGACATGCCGATTGAAGATCTGGCCCGCAAGGCCCGTGAGTTTGGCTATGGCGGCCTCGAACTCGCCTGCTGGGGCGACCACTTCGACGTCACCCGGGCCCTCGAGGAGAGCGGCTACTGCGCTGCGAAGCGAGACACGCTCGAGCGGAACGACCTCTCGGTGTATGCGATCTCCAACCACCTCGTGGGGCAGGCCGTCTGCGACCGCATCGACGAGCGGCACAAGTCGATCCTGCCGCCGCACGTCTGGGGCGACGGCAATCCTGCCGGCGTCAACAAACGGGCCGCCGAGGAGATGAAACGCACAGCCCGCGCCGCACAGAAACTCGGCGTGTCGGTGGTCAACGGTTTCACCGGCTCGAGCATCTGGCACCTCCTCTATTCCTTCCCACCGGTTCCCGAGTCGATGCTCGCCGCCGGGTTCCAGGAGTTTGCCGATCGTTGGCACCCGATCCTCGACGTGTTCGCGGAGTGCGGCGTGCGGTTTGCGCTCGAGGTGCACCCCACGGAAATCGCCTTCGACACGATCACCGCCCAGCGGGCGCTGGAAGCGATCGGACGCCGCGAGGAGTTCGGGTTCAACTTCGACCCCAGCCATCTCCACTGGCAGGGCGTCGATTCAGTGGAATTCATCCGCACCTTCCACGACCGGATCTACCACGTCCACGTGAAGGATGCCGTCACGGCCCTGAACGGCCGCACCGGCATCCTCGGCAGCCATCTCAACTTCGGCGATCCCCGCCGGGGCTGGGACTTCCGCTCCCCGGGCCGCGGCGGAGTGGACTTCGAGGAGATCATCCGCGCCCTCAACCAGATCGGCTATGAAGGGCCGCTCTCGGTGGAGTGGGAGGACTGCGGTATGGATCGCGAGCACGGCGCCGCCGAGGCCTGCGAGTTCGTGCAGCAACTCGACTTCGCCCCGAGCAGGCGGCAGTTCGACTCCGCGTTCGCCGAGGAGAGCTGAACCGCGGCCGCCGCTGCCGTGCGGCTTCGCACGGTGTCGAAAGGCTGCTCGACAACGTCGTTCCCGGTTGGATCCTCTCAGGGTGTGCCGACATGCGCGGGCTTGAGCGTTGCTGTGCATACGGACTGCTGGCAGGTGCGGCGGTGCTCTTTGCGACGCGGCCTGGCCCGGTGGTCGCGGCCGATCCTGCCGTCGTGAAGACGGCCGCCCAACTCGACGAGGAGTGGGCTGCCGTCGTGGCCGGTCTCGTGCGCCGGTGCGAGGCGGGAGGCCATGACCAGCTCGCCATGTTGATCCGCGGCTGGCAGCTCCCCGACGAGAGCGAACGGCAGTTTGTTCTGGCCATTCCCGCCATCCCGCCGCGGGCCGTGCCGCCCGACTGCATCGACACGCCAGCCGAACAATCGATCTGGGACGATTTCCTGGCGGCGCGGCGGACGCGGGCCGCCGGCACATTCGCCCTTGCAGTGGAGGCCAGCCGTCCACACGAACCGCTGCCCCGCGGCGGAGCCCCGGCCACCGGCCCCGAGCCGCCACTGCTCGATCACCAGACAGCCGAGGCCATCCGGCTGCTGTACCGGACGCTCCGCGATGACCCCGACCACGAGCGAGCGCGTGAGGCGGGCGGCTGGGTGAAGCGGGACGACACGTGGGTGTGGCCGGAGGCGGCGCGGCGGCTCGACAAAGGGGAGGAGTATTCGCCCGCGTTCGGCTGGCTGGCCCAGGGTCGACAGGAGCGTTACCGGAGAGGCGAACGCTACGAGCAGGGGCGCTGGAGAAAGGCTGGCGACGACGCAGACAAGCCCGCGGAATCGCCGCGCCGCCTGCCGCCGAAAAAACCTCTTGATCTCGGCAAGCATGGCAGGAAGTTCACCTCCGACCACTGGCAGATCACCACGACCGCCAGTGAGGGTGCGGCCGCAAACCTGGCGGCGCACTTGGAGGACGCCCACACCGTATGGCTCCAGGTATTTGGTGGATTTCAGTGCGAGCCCGCGGAGTGGGAGCAGCGGCTGGAGGGACGCGGGCGATCCAAGGGTCTCGATCCCTTTGCGGCCACACTCGCGGCGAACCGGGAGGAATACATCGCGGCGCTCGAGCCACTCGAGCCCACCATCGCCCGCACGCTCGGCATCTACTGGACGCCGACGCACACGGCCTGGTTCTTCGAGGGCGAAGGACAGGAACCGACGACGGTGCACCACGAAGCCATCCACCAACTCTTCGCCGAAAAGCGCCGCACGAGCCCGCTCGCGGGGGAGCGGTGTGGTTTCTGGGCGATCGAAGCGGCCGCCTGCTATGTGGAGAGCCTGGAGCCGACGCCGTGGGGCTGGACCGTGGGTGGCCGCGACGCGGGGCGGGCCCCGGCGGCGCGGGAACGGCTGCTCGAGGACGGCTTTCACGTGCCGCTCGCGGAGATCACGGCACTCGGCCGACGGGCCCTCCAGGCCGACGAACGGTTGCCGCAGATCTACAGCGAAATCTCCGGACTCGCCGACTTTTTCATGAACGGGCACAGGGGGCGGTATCGCGAAGCCTTCATCGAATACCTGACCCGCATCTACACCGGCACCGTCGACGCCGACACGCTGTCCCGCCTCTGCCGGAAGAGCTATGCCGCTCTCGACGACGAGTACCGGCGGCACATGGCGCGGTGACGCACGCGTTGACGGCAGTTCCTGCCGGCTTCTACACTTTCGCCAGTTACCACACGATGTTTTCGGAGAAGACCTTCCCATGACTGCACCTTCCGCTCCCGCTGCGCGTTCGTCACACACCACCGACATCGATCGCCTCGCGATCGACACGATCCGCACCTTGGCGATGGACGCGGTCGAGGCCGCCAAGAGTGGCCATCCGGGCACCCCGATGGCGCTGGCACCAGTGGCCTACACCGTCTGGAAGGATTTTCTGCGGTACGACCCGACCGATCCCCTCTGGCCCAACCGCGACCGGTTCGTGCTCTCCTGCGGCCACGCGTCGATGCTGCTCTACTCGCTCATCCACTTGTCTGGCATCCGCCGCGCCACAGGGCACGGTGCATCGGGGAGCGGGGCGTCTGCCGAACCGGCTGTCTCACTCGAGGCGATCAAAAAGTTCCGTCAACTCGACAGCGTCTGCGCGGGCCATCCCGAGCACCACATGACCTCCGGCATCGAGACGACCACCGGACCGCTTGGCCAAGGTTGTGGTAACTCCGTCGGCATGGCGATGGCGTCTCGCTGGCTGGGCGCCCACTACAACACGCCCGGCCATGTGGTCTTCGACTACGACACCTACGTCCTCTGCAGCGACGGCGACCTGATGGAGGGCGTGGCCTGCGAGGCCGCCTCCACCGCCGGCCATCTCGGCCTCGCGAATCTCTGCTGGATCTACGACGACAACTCGATCACGATCGAGGGTGAGACCCATCTCGCCTTCAGCGAGAACGTCGGAAAGAAATTCGAGGGGATGGGCTGGCGGGTCGAGCACGTCGCCGACGCCAACGACACCGGCTCCTTGAAGCAGGCCCTGCAGGCGTTCAAGCACGAGCAGCAGAAGCCGACGCTCATCATCGTGAAGAGCGTGATCGGCTACGGCGCACCGAAGAAGGCGGGCTCGCACGAATCGCACGGCGCGCCCCTGGGGCCGGACGAAATCAAGGGAGCCAAGGCAGCCTATGGCTGGCCAGTCGACGCCCAGTTCCTCGTTCCCCCGGAAGTGCCCGAGCAGTTCGCGAAGACCATGGGGGCCCGCGGCCACAAGGCCCACGAGGCATGGCGGCAGACGGTGGCCGATCAGGCGAAGTCGCACGCTGCGCTGGCGGCGGAACTGACCGGCTTCCTGTCGGGCCGGCTGCCCGCGGGCTGGGAGTCGGCCGTTCCTTGTTTCCCAGTCGACGCCAAGGGGCTCGCCAGCCGCGTGTCGAGCGGCAAGGTGATTCAGGCACTCAGCGGCGCCATCCCGTGGTTTCTCGGCGGCTCGGCTGACCTGGCCCCGTCGACGATGACACTCGTGCCCGGGGCAGGCGACTTCGGGCCGGGCTCCTTCTCCGGCCGAAACTTCCACTTCGGCATCCGCGAGCACGGCATGGCGTCGGCCTGCAATGGCATGGCCCTCTCCGGCCTGCGGCCCTACTGCGCCACGTTCTTCGTCTTCTTCGACTACCTCAAGCCTTCCCTGCGACTCTCCGCGATCGGCAACCTCGGCGTGATCTACGTTCTCACGCATGATTCCATCGGCCTCGGCGAGGACGGCCCAACGCATCAGCCGATCGAACAGCTGGCCAGCGCCCGCGCCGTGCCGGGCCTGAGCGTGTTTCGGCCAGCCGATGCCAACGAAGTGTCGGAGACCTATCGCGTGGTCATCAAGCGGGCAGACCGCCCCGCAGTGATCGTGCTCTCCCGTCAGAACCTACCCACGCTCGACCGGACGAAGTATGGTTCGGCCGAGGGCGTGGCGAAGGGCGCCTACGTGCTGCAGGATGCGGGCGGCGGCAAGCCGCAGTGCATCCTGATCGGCACCGGCAGCGAAGTGCCACTCTGCCTCGAGGCCGCTGAGAAGCTGGCCGCAGAGGGCGTGCACGCCCGCGTTGTGAGCATGCCGAGTTGGGATCTCTTTGAAGAGCAGGACGAGGCCTACCGGGAAAGCGTGCTGCCGAAGGCGGTGACCGCCAGGGTGGCGTGCGAAGCGGCCGGCGGCTTCGGCTGGGATCGCTGGATCGGCCCGCGGGGCCGGTTCGTGGGCATGACGAGCTTCGGTGCATCGGGCCCGGCGCCCGCCCTCTACAAGCACTTCGGCATCACGGCCGAAGCAATCGCCACCGCCGCGAAGGAGTCGATCGCGGCGAAGTAGGCCGCAGCCGGCATTGGAACACTGGCAGCGGTTCGGGGCTGCCACCCTACGGCTGGTCTTGCGAGTCGCCGATGACGGCGTCCTCTTCGTCGATGCCGGCCGCGACCTTGCCGTCGTGGTTCTTGAAGAGATGGTCGTCGCTGTGCAGGTCGCCGGGGGCGAACCGCTTCACGTGGCCATCTTCGAAGAGCACGTGGTGAATCCCATCGGGATGGTTGCTGCTTCGTTCATCCCCTTCATCCGGGGCGTCGGCCATGAGCGGATGATGGGCTCGGCGGCGATCGAGATTCGGCTGGAGACTGCCGGAGGCGTCGCGATGTCCCAGCGTATAGCCATAGTCGCCCCCCATCATCCGCACCATCTCTTCAAACTGCGGCGTGCCAATCGCCTTCTCGAGTTCCTCAAGCGTCGGCACGCGGAAGGTCCCGCTTCTCGAGAGCGCCGTGTCGGGACAGACGAGCGTGCCGTCGTCGGCCACCAGCCGTTGTTCCGAGACGAGCGTGGGGGCGTAGAGCCCGGCCCTCGACAGCGGGCCTGAATCGGGCGGCGTGGGAAAGACGCGGTGTGCATCTGCATAGCCCTGGAGCGCCCCCGACGTCTTGAGCAGATTGCGTTCCGCCCGCCGGGCGCGGGCCTGCGCGATGGAATCGAGCAGCAGTGGTGCCACCAGCACGCAGGCGGCCAACGCCGTCGCGGCCATGATGGCACGATCAACCCAGGCACGGCTGCCGCGACCTCGCGGCGCCCCATTCTCCTCCGAGAATCGACGTGGCATGGGCAGCGGCTGTTTGGCCGCTGCCTGGGCCGCCGCCTCCTGTTCAACGATGAACCGCATCGTGCGGCCCGCCAGGCCGGATGGCGCCGGCAGCAGATCACGATCCCGCTCCAACGGCTTCATCGCCAGTCGCAGCCTCTCGAGATCATGGCGCAGGGCCGGCCCGTGCTGGGGATCGGCGAGCGCCGCCTCGACCTGCTTCGACTCGGCCGGTTCGAGGGCCCCCAGGAGGTGGCCGATAAGATCTTCTCGCATGGAAAAACTCACATCATTCGTAATTCACGACGAACCTTCGGTGGGGCGTCAGGTTCGTTTTTCAGCAGTCTCGTTCAGGATTCTCGTTGAGGCGTTCTTGTGGCTTTCTTTCCTGGCTTTCGTGCGTGCCGTCGTCCACCGCTCCTGGCTCACTGCTCGCGACCGCTTTCTTGCCACGACTCATTGAGCTTGAGGAGGGCGGCATGCAATCGGCTCTTCACGGTTCCCACCGGAATGCCGAGCACATCCGCCGCCTCGCGATATTTCATGCCTTGGTGATAGACGAGAACCAGCGCACTCTTCAGCGGGTCGGGAAGTTCCTCGACGGCCGATCGCACCCAGTTTTTCGCCTCGTCATCCTCCATCTTTTGATCGGCCGTCTGATCACGCCCAGAGAGCATCTCCACGAGCGAACCAACGTCGTCATCGCCGCCCGTGCGATGATCGAGGCTCACCATCCGGTGGCGACGATTACGACGCTGGGCATCAATGGCCTGGTTGGTTGCGATCGTGTAGAGCCAGGGACGAAACCGCCGGCCTTCCTCGAAATTCTCCCGCTTCAGATGAACCTGCAAAAATGTCGCCTGAAACACATCCTCCGCCATCTCCGCGCTGCCGAGGTAGCGACGGAGGTAGCTGAACAACTCATGCTCGTAGCGGTGCACGAGCGACTCGAACGCGGCCGCATCGTCCCCGGCACGAACCCGGCCAATCAGTTCCTCATCGGTCGGCCCCGCCCCCTGCAGCACAGGCTGCGTCAACGACGCGATGGCCGAACCGCCGCCGGACCGGTCGTCATGCCCTGAACTGGGGTGGGGCTCGTGAAAATCCATCTGTCCTACGCGGGCACGTCGGGGAAGGTTCGCGAAAAAACAGGTCGCCTCGAGATGGTTCGGCGATCCCCACAGTGGCAGACCGCCCGACCCCCCCGAGTATAGCCACCAAACCGGGCGTTCGGTGAAATACCGCCGGGAACGGCCGGGCTCCTGAAGAGGCTGCGATGGGCAGCGGGATTTGACTTTTTCAGCCCTCATCTCGACATTCCGATTCGGGTTCTTTGGCACAATCTGACGACAGACCGCCCGAATCCGGCACGGACACTCCCCCATGGCACAACGCCCGCTTTCCCAGACGCCAGCCTACCGGTGGGCCGCCCCCGGCGACATCAACGCGTTTTTCGGACTGTCGCTCGACAATCTCGCGGATCTGGTTCTGGCCGTCTCCCTGCTGGCGGCCGTCTTCGACTACCCGGCCCAGTTTGCCCTCTCCCACTTCGTGCCGGGCACGGCCGTGGGCGTGGTGGTGGGCGACCTGATCTTCACCTGGATGGCTTTCCGGCTGGCCCGGCGGACCGGCCGTTCCGACATCACCGCCATGCCGCTGGGGCTCGACACCCCGAGCACGTTCGGCATGGTCTTCTTCGTGCTGGGACCGGCGTATGCCGCGTCACTCGCCGGCGGCATGGAACGAGAGGCCGCCGCCCGGCACGCCTGGCACGTCGGGATGTGCACGATCGTGGCCAGCGGCGTGTTCAAGGTACTCTGCAGCTTCGTTGCCGGCCCCATCCGCCGGCTCGTACCCCGCGCGGGTCTGCTCGGCAGTCTGGCAGCAATTGCGTTGGCGTTGATCACGTTTCTGCCGCTCCTGGAAATCTTCGGCTCACCACTGGTGGGCCTCGTGTCGCTGGGTATCGTGCTCGCCTCGCTGACGGCGGGCATTCCGTTTCCGGCCCGGATCCCGGGGGCGCTCGCGGCCCTGCTCGTGGGCGGGCTGATCCATGTGGTCGGCACCACCACCGGCTGGATTCCCGCCGATACCGCACACGCCCTGATCGATCCCCGTGCCGCGCTCTGGCCGGTGGAATGGCTGTCGGCGCTCAAACTCGAGTGGCTGGAGGCCTGGAGCGACACCGTCAAGTATCTGCCGATCGTGATCCCGTTCGCGCTGGGCACGGTGGTGGGGGGCATCGACTGCACCGAGAGCGCCGCGGCGGCCGGCGATGAATACGACACCGGCTCCATCATCGGGGTCGAGGGCCTTGCCACGATCGTCGCGGGGGCATGCGGCGGCGTGATCCAAACCACGCCCTACATCGGTCATCCTGCCTACAAGGCGATGGGAGGCCGCGCGGCCTATACGCTCGCCACGGCGGTCTTCATCGGCCTGGCGGGGCTCACCGGCACATTTGCCTATCTCTACCAGGTGATTCCCGGTCCGGCGATCCTGCCGATCCTCGTCTTCATCGGCCTAGAGATCACGGCGCAGAGTTTTCATGCCACGCCACAGCGGCATTATCCTGCGGTGGCGATGGCCTGCGTGCCGGCCTTGGCTGCGCTCGTGACGATCCAGGCCGACAAGCTTCTGGCCGCGGGGGCCGTGCCGACGGGCCCGCTGGCGCGGGAACTCTTCTCGATCCGGCTCCTCTCGTCGGGCTTCATCGTCACGAGCCTGCTCTGGGCGGGCGTCGTGGCGGCGCTGGTCGACCGGAAGTTGCTGGCGGCCGCGGCCTGGTGCCTTGCCGCCGCGGCCTGCACGCTCTGCGGCGTGATCCATTCCCCGTTTCCCGACGGCCGGCTCTTCCTGCCGTGGGACATCGGCAGCCTGCCCGCCGAGGCGGTCGGCCGCGGCCCGCTCACGCTCGCGGCGGCCTACGCCCTGCTGGCCGCGCTCTTCGCCGTCTGGCACGTGGCGCTGCGGAGCACGTCTCGCAGGGAAGCCGCATGAGCCGCCGCTCGCCGGGGGCTGCTTGTCCACCGGCAAGGCTCGGCTCGCTGGTGCTCACTCGAGCCCATAGGCGCCCGCCATCGGGATGTCGAGGCCGGTGCGGCTGGCGAACTGCGTCCGCGACAGGAACCGCGGCTCGAGGTTGAAGGTCACGCCCACGTTGTTGCGGCTGTAGTCGACGTTGAAGCCAAACGTCATCAGGAACGACTCGCCGATCCGCACGAGCTGGAAATTCTGGCCGATGTTGTAGCCCGTGAGGTTGATCGCCGTGCCGAAGGAACTCGCCCACTTCGGGCTCATCCGGTAGGTGTAGGAGCCGGTCAGCACGCTGGCCTGGATCGGTCCGCCGAATTCGTTGAATCCTATATAGAAGCTGCCCCGGGGCGTGCGGTTGAGCAGCGCGCCCACGGTGTAGAGCTGCTGGCCGCCGCCGAAGAAATCGACGTCGGCGGTGGAGAGCAGCGTGGTGCGGTCGCCCACGTGCCAGCGGAAGTCATACTGCCACAAGCCCATCGTCTGGCCGAAATTCTGGCTCGTCGTGGGAAAGAGTTCGCCGTCCACGTCGAACACGATCCAGTCGATGATCCGTCGATTCCCCATCGGACCACGCTTCGTCTGCCACCGCTGCCGGGCGCCGAGCCGGAAGACGGTCAGGTCGTTGGCGATCTCCGTCGGCCCCGTCACCCAACCGCCCATGCCGCGGCGGACGGCATAGGTCCGCGGGTCGTACTTGTTGCTCGGTCCGAAGACGAAGGGCGTCCCCAGCGGCGTGGCCTGACCGGGAATCGCGCCGTAGTCCCAGTAGGGGATGTTGCGCCTGTATTGATTGATGGTGTCGTCGTCGATCTGGTCGTAGAGCGGGAACTGCGTGACGCTCTGCGTGCTGTTGGCGTAGGAGAACTCTGCCTCCCATACCACCTTGTGCGCCAGGCCGTGCACGTTCCAGAGCTGGCTCTCCACCGTGTTGTCCACCGACCACATCGGCAGCGTGGAACGAATGCCCACCTGACCATAGGCCCGGTCGATCGGCGACTGGGTGATGTCCTGTCCCCAGTGCGCCAGTTCGCCGAGCGCGTAGGGAACGATCTTCACCGCTCCCGCCTGGAACGGCAGGTCGATCTCGTGCCGCGTCGCCAGCCGCTCGCCGATGACGTTGTTTTCGTAGGGGAGCGTCGTCCAGATGCCAAGCCCCTGCCCCGGCGTCGGTGTCTGCGGCAGGTTCTGACGCACGTACGACACGCCCGAGTGCTGGTACCACGTCAGCGTATCCCGCGCGAGCGGCTGTCCCAGCCAGTAGTGATCGAGCCGGGGCCACCACTCGCTCTGCGTGAAGAACGGATTGACGCGGGCGCTTGTCAGCAGCCGAAGCTCGCGGTTCTCGACCGGCCGCCTGAGGTCGAGCCAGGTGCGTTGCTCATAGCCTTCCTCCCACTCCGCCTCGTAGTATTCCTCGAGGAAGTTCATGTCGCTGATCCAGCCGGCCGTGCCGCGGGCCTGCCAGCCGCCGAAGAAGCTTTCGGTGCTGCCGCCGAGATCTTGGCGGTGCCGCCAGAACGAGCGGCCGCGGAAGGTTCTGTTGGGATAGCCGGGATAGGTGAAGTCGCGGCGATTCAGACCGAGGTTGTCCTGCCCGACGTCGCCGATGAACCAGGCGTCGAGATCACCGCGGGCGGGCCCGCCAAAGCCGAAGAAGTCGGACCTATTGTAAAGCAGCGACGTGCCGCCACCCGGGCCTCGCTTGCTGAGATAGTCGATGTCGAAATCCCAGTCGACGCCGCTCGGCGGCCGCCGCACGCCAAACACCTGGAAGGCGTCCCAACTGGTGAGCAGCTGCGTGCCGAAGATGCGGTCATTCTTGACCTGTGCGTTGTTGATATAGAAGGTCGGCTTCCTCGCGTCGGTCGCCAGCACGGGCCACCAGAGCACCGGCACCCCGCCGACGGTGACCGTGTTGTTTCGGCTGGTGATGAACTGCTGGTGCTCGACGGCCGGCTCACCCGTCTTGGGATCGATCGCCGGCTGGCCGCCGGGACCGACCAACGGCACCTGCTCGTCGGTGAACTCGAGTTCACGGGAACGGAATTCCCAGCTCGGCACGCCCAGCCGGCTGGAGGTGAGGCCCGTGCGCTGGGCGACGAACCGGCTGCGGTCCACCTGCCGCAGCACATCCGCCCGCAGCCGTACCACGCCGGAATAGTTGTCGACCGGCGTCAGCACGGTGGCGCCGGTGATCACGCCGCTGGACCGAGGCACGTCGTAGAACATGCTCATCGCCTCGACGACCCGCTGCCCCTGACGGAAGATGACGTTCCCCTCCATGTAGAGTTCCAATGGGACGTCGCTGGACTGCGAAGCATTGCCGTCGAGGTCGGGCTGGGCCTGCCCGCGGGTCCAGATCACGAGCCGATCGGCGGAGATGTCGAGCGGCCCGGCCGGGTCGACGCCGTCCACGACGAGGTTCACGCCCGAGGTGATCACCGCCACCCACTCGTTCCCCGCCGGGCTGGGGAACCAGCGGATGTTGAGCGGCACGCTTGACCGCGGGAAGGCACGCAACCGCCGCGCGGGGGCCGCGGTATTCACCGTCGGCACCGGTGCCGCGCCGAATTCGCTGAACTGTGTCTGCTGGATCGGTTCCTCCGCCGCGGCATCGGCGTCGGCGTTGAGCGCGACCGGCACGACACGGTCGGCGGGTGCGTCATAGATCGGCGGCGTTCCAACGGCGGGCACGACGCTGGCAAACTCGAGCGTCGGCTCCCGCTGCATCCAGAAGCGGCCCGTCCAACGCGGACCACGGACGGTTGTGGCCGCGGCATCGGCACCGGGTTGCGCCGACTGCACGGCAACGTTTCCCGCCATCCGCACGAGCATGCTGCGGACGGCCGGGATCTCCGCTTGCTCGTCTTCACCCGCTTCGCCGTCGATCGCCGGCCCGGGCTCCTGTTCGATCCACACCACCGCCTCGTGGGCGGCGGCCTCCGTCGCTCCCTGCCTGATCCGCACGCCCCCGGTCAGATGCCACACGTCGTAGGAGCCCTCCGTCCAACGCGCGGCCTGCGTGGCATGGATCGTGACGTTCTCACGAGGATCGGCCGACGGCACTTCGACCCTCCCCGCCTCGGCTATAGCCGCGGCCAGGCCGCGGGCCGGCAACGACGCGAGCGCACCAGCCGTGGCGGTTTCGTGCAGCGGCTGCGCGGCAGCGGGCGCCATCACCATCACCATCACCATCGCGCATGCCACGAGCGCGAGGTGTCGCGCGGGCGCAGGACCGCGGCGCGACGGGCGGCGATCCCGATGTCGCGAAGGCGCAGCGGTGGCGTGGTTGACCGGAAAAAACACGCGTGGAAAGGCGTCTCTGGGGGGCGGAAACGGGCCGGACAGCAAAAAGCGCGGGACTATAGGAGTGTCCGCGCTGACGGGTCAAGGCGTGGCCGCCACCGGACAGACTCCACAAGTCGTGGCCACAAAGGGGGTTACCGATGCCAACGGACCTTCCGGCAACAGGCCTGCCACGGGCTCGCCTTCAGGCCGCTGTCGATCGTCCCGCCCCCGCAGGCGCCGCAGCATGGGGAACCCGGGAAAGGGCCGTCGGGTGAATCCAGGCAAGCTGCAATCCCTCGCCACCTGCCCATGCTGCTTCTCCACGCCGCGGTACCATATCTTTTGCGGAGTGCGTGGACGGCTTGGTATCCGCCACCTGAGTCGGCTGCCCGCGCCCCCTGAATCCCCGCTCTCCAGCCCTGTTGCCCGTCTTCCGACCCACGTTTTCGCCCACCGCCCTCCCTTTCCCTGCCCTGCGACGCGAGAGTCGATCCATGCCAGCAGTTGCCGATCGAGTCGCGAATTGGCTGGTACGTCACCGAAATCTGCTGGCCGTCGTCGCGGTGGTGGTGACGATCCTGTCCGTCGCCCAGTCGCGGCGACTCGAATTCGTCCGCTCGATCGACACGATGTTCGATCGCACCGATCCGGCGCTCATTCCCTACCGACGAATGATTCGCGCCTTCGGCTCGAGCGAGGTGGTGCTGGCGGCCTACGACGATCCGGATCTATTCACCACGGCCGGCATCGAACGACTGCGTGGGCTCACCGATACGATCGCGACGCTCCCCGGCATCGCCTCCGCCACGAGTCTCGCCGACACGCCGCTGGGCAACCGCATCATCGACACCGACACCAGCCCGACGGCGCGCCGGTTCGTCAACCTGCTCGAAGGCTACGCCGTCGGCACCGACCACCGCACCGCTGCGGTGGTCTGCGTGCTCGAGCCTCCGCCCACACCGGCGCCGAACACGGCCGGAACGACGGCCTCGCGTCCACTGGCAGACTCACGCGCCGAGGCGATCGACCGTGTCCGCGCCATCATGGCCGATCTGCCCGCAGGCACCGTCGCGGGAGAGCCCGTGATGCTCCGCGACGGATTCGCCATGCTGAAACGCGACGGCAATCTCCTGGGAACGGCGAGTGCCATCCTGGCGGGCGCCGTGCTGCTCGTCTCGTTCCGCAGCCTCCGCTGGCTGATCGTGCCGCTGGCAGTCGTGCTCCTGGCCCTCTGGAGCACGCGGGGCGTGCTGGCCGTGATCGGCCTCAAGCTGACAATGGTCTCGACCATGCTGTCCGCGATGGTCACGGTGGTGGCGATCGCCACCGTGGTGCACGTGATCGTGGAGTTTCGGCGGCAGCGGGAGGAAGGCCTGCCTCCGGCCGCGGCGCTCGAACACACCATCTCGATCCTGTTCTGGCCGGTGGTGGGCTCGATCGCCACCGACGTGATCGGCTTCGGATCGCTCATCGCCAGCCGCGTGGGCCCGGTCCACGACTTCGGCATCATGACGAGCGTGGGTGCGGTGATGGTGCTCGTGGCTGCGGCGCTCGTCATCCCATTCCTCGCACTGTGTGGACGGTTCGACGCCGATCCGCAGAGGGCCTGGGGCGAGGGCGTGCTCGAACTGGGACTCGACGGCCTCGTGAGGCGGATCGTGCGGCATCCGGGTCCGATCCTGCTCGGATCAACGCTCCTGGTGGCCGCGGCGGTGACGGGCATGCGATGGCTTGAGGTGGAGACCGACTTCACCCGCAACTTCCGCCGTTCAAGCCCGGTGGTCGCCTCCTACGACATGATCGAGTCACGGTTGGGAGGAGCCGGTGTCTGGGACGTGCTCCTGCCGGCGGGTCAGGCCATCGATGGAAAGCTGCTCGGCGACATGGCCCGGCTGACACACCGGCTGCGGACCGAGGTGACGATTCCCGACGGCCGCGACGACGGTCGATCAGTGCCCGCCCTGACCAAGGTGATGAGTCTGGCCGACGTGATGGCAGCCGTGTCGCCGATTTCGCTGGAGCGGCTGCAGAGCACGCGGCTTGGCAACTGGCTCGTGACCGGGGCGCTCGACGTGATTCAGAAGCAGGTGCCGCAATTGAGCCGCACGTTCATCGGCCACGATCCAGATGACGGCTCCACCTGGCTACGGGTGATGCTGCGGGCCCACGAACGACAGCCCGCGCCGCAAAAGCGGGCGATCATCGAACAGGTCAACCGCATCGTGGCCGAGGAATTCCCCGCCCGAGACAATCGGCCGGCCGGGGCGGTAACCGGCTTCTTCGTGCTTCTGGCGCAGCTCGTGGAGCGGATGCTCTCCGACCAGTGGCTCACATTCTTCCTCGCCGCTGCGGGAATCTTCCTGCTCTTGGCCGTAAGCTTTCGCAGCCCGCTGCTGGCCGCGGTCGCGCTCGTGCCTAATGCCCTGCCGATCTTCGTGGTGCTCGGCCTCCTGGGCTGGGCGGGCGAACGCATCAACATGGGCACGGCGATGATCGCCGCAGTGTCGATGGGGCTCTCGGTCGACAGTTCGATCCACTACCTCGCGGCCTTCCGCCGCCGGCTTGCGGCAGGCCAGACGAGTGCGGCCGCACTCGAAACCGCCCACCAGACCGCCGGGCGGGCGATGATCTTTTCCACGCTCGCCCTCGTAGTCGGGTTCCTCGCGCTCACCACCAGCGGGTTCATTCCCACCGTGTCATTTGGGGCGCTCTCCTGCCTGACACTCACGGGGGGCCTGTTCGGTAACCTCGTCGTGCTCCCCGTGCTGCTCTCGTTGCTGGCCCGCCGGC
>JBIIGJ010000070.1:0-17954 GCA_044236455.1 Pirellulales bacterium | reverse complement strand
GAAAACACGCTACATTCGACGCTCCCATCCACTGCAGCCAGGAGCGCCCCATGACCCAGGAATTTTCGCACCTCCGTGCCGGCGGCGCCGCCGGAGGCATCATCGCCGATCCGACCACGCGGCCCGAAGCCATCGAGGCCGATGCCGTGGTGACGTTTCTCACCGAGGGTGGCATCGGCTCCGGCGCCGTCGCCGAGATCGACCGAGCGACCGGCGGGCTCCTCTCCCGGCTGGCCTCGGCCGGGGAAATCAGCGGCAAGCGCTACGAGTGCGTGCCCATCCTCGCAGCGCCCGGACTCAAGGCCGGCCAACTCGTGGTGGTGGGCCTCGGCAAGCGCGAGGAAGTCGACGCGGGCGTGCTCTACCGTGCCGCTGCAACGGCCGCGAAGCACCTCGCCGGCCGGCCGCGGACGAAGGTCGCGTTCGTCGCAGATGGCTCCTGGTCAGCCCGGCAGACGGAGCAGGCAGTGGCCGGCGCGGCCGTCGGCATGGTGGGGCAGGATCTCTACCGTGCCGACAAGAAACGCACGCGGTTCGGCGGCACCCTCTGGCTGGCGACATCGCCTGAGGCGGTCGCTCGCGGCGTGGTGATCGGCGAGGGCGTGAACCTCGCCCGGCGGCTGGTCAACATGCCGCCCGACGATCTCTATCCGCAGACCTTCTCCGAAGAGGCGGCCGCCGTGGCTGGCCGCACCGGCATGGAGGTCGAGATCTGGGACGAGGAGCGACTGGCGAAGGAACGCTGCAACGCGATCCTCGCCGTCGGCCGGGGCTCGAGCCGTGCGCCCCGGCTCGTGATCCTCCGCTACCGCGGCCCGGGCGCAGGCGACGGCCAGCCCGATCTCGCGCTCGTCGGCAAGGGGGTGACCTTTGATTCCGGCGGTCTGTCGCTCAAGCCGTCCGATTCGATGCTTACGATGAAGTGCGACATGTCCGGTGGCGCCGCCATGCTGGCAGCTGCGGCCACGATCGCCGCCCTCGAACTGCCGGTGAACCTCGTGGCCGCCATCGGCCTCGCGGAAAACATGACCGGCCCCGCCGCGTACAAACTCGGCGACGTGATCACCGCGAGGAGCGGCACGACGATCGAGGTGCACAACACCGACGCCGAGGGGCGGATCGTACTGGCCGACGTGCTCGACGTGATCCGCGGCTACAAGCCGAAGCGGATCATCGACGCCGCCACGCTCACGGGCGCCTGCATGGTGGCACTGGGTCACGACGTGGCCGGCCTGTTCACGAATGACCAGAGCTGCTGCGACGACATCGCCCGGGCGGCCCGCGCCGTCGGCGAGCAGGTCTGGCAACTCCCGATGTACGCCGACTACGACGACCAGATCAGGAGCGAGGTCGCCGACATCAAGAACGTCGGCGACGGCCGCTGGGGTGGGGCCATCACGGCTGCGAAGTTCCTCGAGCGGTTCGTGGGTGGCATTCCCTGGACGCACGTCGACATCGCCGGGCCGGCATTCGCCGAGAAGCCCCGCCCATGGATCGATGGCGGCGGCACAGGCACGCTCGTGCGACCACTGGTGGAACTCGTCCGCGGCCCGGAGTGAAGGGCGGCTGTGTTACGGAGAACATCCAACAGTTGACGTTTGCCCCTCACGAGTGGCCCGCGGTTCGGGGCTGACCTGACCCCATCGCCGGACGTTCGCTACGGCCATCCTGGCCTTCGCTCACTCGATGCTGACTGCGCTCCGGCATCCTGCCTTCACTTGTCAGCAACGCCGGCTCTCGGGGCCCGGCCAGCCCCTCACGGATTCTGCGTTCGAAACAATCAACTCCACCGGGCTCGGGGTCGTAAAAGCCCCTGGCGTAAGCCGGGGGATATAAGCCGGTGGATACGGGCCTTTGGCATCCGGCTCTCGGGGCGTTGGCCGCCCCTACAGCAGCGTCCCCAGTTCGTCGACGAGCTCGCCGAACCGCGTGAGGGCGGTCGCCACCGGCTCGGGCTTCTCGAGATCCACGCCCGCGTCGCGGAGCAGATCGAGCGGCCACTTGGAGCAGCCCCCCTTGAGGAACGCCAGGTAGGCCTCAAGTTCTTTCGCACCCCCCTCGGCCACCCGCTTGGAGAGCGTGATCGCCGCGGAGAGGCCGGTGGCGTATTTGTAGACGTAGAAGGCGTTGTAGAAGTGCGGGATGCGGAGGCACTCCAGCTCCAATTGCTTGTCGATGACGAACCGCGGACCGAAGTAGGCGTCGAGCAGTTCGCGGTAGATGCTCCTGAGCCGTTCGAGCGTGAGCGGCTCCCCCGCCTCGGCCGACGCGTGGCTCTTCCGTTCGAACTCCGCGAACATCGTCTGCCGCACGATCGTGGCGCGAATCGAGTCGATCTCCCGCGCGATGATCGCAGCGCGTTCTTTGGGTGACGTGGCCCGCTTGAGCAGGAGCCGCGTCAGCAGCTGTTCGTTGAACGTGCTGGCCACCTCCGCCACGAAGATCGTGTAGCCAGAGTAGTGGTAGGGCTGGGCCTCGGCCGAATACCGCGTGTGCATCGAGTGCCCGGCCTCGTGGGCAAGCGTGAAGACATGCTCGATCGCCTCCTCCTGGAAGTTCATCAGGATGTAGGGATCGGAGTCGTAGGTGCCCGAGCTGAAGGCCCCCGACTGCTTGCCGGCATTGGGATAGCGGTCACACCAGCGGCCCATGAGCCCCTGCTCAAGACGCCGGGTGTACTCCGCCCCGAGCGGGGCGAGCGATTCGATCACCGCCCGCACTGCGTCGTTCCAGGCATGCCGCTTTTCGAGTTCCGGCACGAGCGGCACGTAGCAGTCGTAGTGGTGGATCTCGTCGAGCCCGAGGATTCGTTTCCGCAGGTCGTAATAGCGGTGCACGGCCGGCAGGTGCGAGTGCACCGCCGCGATGAGTTGGTCGTAGACGGCGATCGGCACGTTGTCGGCGAAGAGCGCTGCCTCGACGGCGCTCGGATACCGCCGAACCTTCGCGGAATAGACATCGCGTTCGTTGGAGCCCGAGAGCGTGGCGGCCAGCGTGTTGGCGTGGGCCTCGTATTGGGCGTAATACTGGTGGAAGGCCGTCCGCCGCACGTCCCGCGAGGTGTCGTGCAGAAGCGTCACGAACGTCGCGTTCGACAATTCCACCTGCTCGCCCGCGCCGGTGGCGACGCTGCCGAACTTCATGTCGGCGTCGGTGAGCTGGCGAAACACCTTCCCGGCCGTGCCGGCGAAGCTCCCCTGCATCGCCAGGAGCTTTTCCTCGGGCTCCGAGAGGACGTGCGGTCGCGTCCGGGTGAGCCGTTCAAGCAGCAACTGATAGGGGGCGAGCACCGGCAGCTTCGTCCACGCAGCGAGCGTGGCCGGCGGAATCGCCATGATCTCAGGACGAATGAAGCTGGCCTTCTCGCCGGCCAGCGTGGCGACGTGCTGGAACCGGCCCGTCATCCGCTGCGGATCGGCCGCCGACTGATCCTCGCTGGCCCGCAGGTGGGCGTAGGTGCCGATCCGGTCACCCTCACGGTCCACCGCAAGGTCGTACTCGAGACACTCCGCGAGCCGTTCGGGCGACGAGCCGAGGGTACCGGCGAACGCCGCGAACCCCGGGATGCGTTTTTCCCACTCGGCCAGCGCTGCATCCCATTCAGCATCGGACGAAAACAGGCTGCCCAGGTCCCAGGTATCCCCAACGGCCACCTCGCCCCGCGCCGGCAGCCTCTTCACCGCACCCACGTCAGCCATTGCACGTCTCCTTCATTGATGATCGCAAAACATACCACGGGCCCCTTCCCAGTGTTATCGATCCACGGTTCGGGGCTGCCCACGCTCCGTCGCCGGACGTTCGCTACGGCCATCCATGGCCTTCGCTCACTCGATGCTGACTGCGCTCCGGCATCCTGCCTGCGCTGGTCAGCAACGCCGGCTCTCGGGACATGGGCAGCCCCTCACGGATTCCGCAGCCGGACAAATGACGGAGCCGGGGATCGGCGGAAGCTCGAGGAGCTTTTGGATTTTTCGACCTTCTGGGGAATGCGCTGCCATAGGTCGTGGAAGGAGAAAAATCCACTGCGACGAGCCCCTCCGCCGTCGGATCGGCGGACGAATCACTTCTGCCGTCCCCGGCGGGTTGGGCTGGTTGACTTGCCCCGCCAGACAACCCTCACAACCTCCACACCGCACTGCCCCAGGACAAGCCTCCGCCGAAGCCGCACACCACGATCGTGCTGCCCGGCCCGATCCGGCCGGCCCGCCACGCCTCGTCCATCGCGAGCGGGATCGAGCCGCTCGACGTGTTGCCGTAACGGTCGAGGTTGATCATGAACCGCTCGGCGGGTATGCCGAGCGATTCACGGACCCCCTCGATGATCCGGGCATTGGCCTGATGGAGCACAAACAGGTCGATCGATTCAAGAGCCACGCCAGACCGCTCGACCACCTGCCGGATGTTTTCCTCGGCCAGCCGAATCGCCCACTTGAACACCGCGCGGCCGTCCATCTGCATGAACTGTTCCCGCCGGGCCAGGCCCTCGGCGGTGACCGGCTGCCGCGACCCGCTCATCGGGCAGGCGAGCAGCCCCGCGCCGCGGCCGTCGGAGCCGAGCGAGAAGGCGAGCAGGCCGTGCTCCCGGCCCGCATGTTCAGGCGCCGCCGCCTCGAGCAGCACCGCCCCCGCCCCGTCGCCAAAGAGGGGCCAGGTCTTGATGTCCTCGGGATCGACGACGCGGGAGTTGGTGTCGGCGCCGGCCACGAGCGCCAACCGACTCGAACCGGCGGCCAGAAAGTTGGCGGCGGTCACCAGTGCATAGGCAAAGCCCGCGCAGGCGGCGGTCACATCCATCGCCGGCGCTTCGATCCCGAGCTTCTCCTGCACGATGCAGGCGGTGGACGGGATGCTCATGTCGGGCGTAAAGGTGCCGAGGACCAGCAGGTCGATGTTGGCAACGTCGGCCTGGGCATGGTCCAAGGCCGCCCGACAAGCGGCTGCAGCCAGATCGCTCGTGGCCATCTCCGGCGGCGCATGCCGCCGCTCGTGGATGCCCGACCGTGCGACGATCCATTCGGCGTCGCAGCCGAGCCGGGCCAGATCGGCATTGGTCACCACGTTCGCCGGCACACTGCTACCGATGCCCGCGAGCCGAAAGCCCGGCGCCCGGCCGAAACGGGCGGACCGGGGCGAAGTGAGGATATCGGACATCGCGGCAGCCGCCTCCGGTCAGGTCCGTTTCGACGCCGCCGATCGACGCACGTGTCGCGGCTGGATGATGTCGGTGGCGAGGCCCAACCGCTCAAGCAGCAGGATCTCGTAGTACGTCAGGTCGATCTCCCACCATTGGTGCTGCACGCTGGCGCTCGCCGGATCGTGATGGTGGTTGTTGTGCCAGCCCTCGCCCGCCGCCACGAGCGCGACGAACCAATTGTTTCGGCTGTCCTCGCCGGTGTCGTACGTCCGATAGCCGAACAGGTGCGACATCGAATTGACGCTCCACGTCATGTGCCAGACAAGCACCGTGCGGACGAACGCGCCCCACACCAGCCAACTGACTCCCAGCTGCACACCGTGAGTCCAGTCGCCACCGGCGAGCCGGCCCACCAGCAGCCCCGCGAGGGCGAAGATGGCCGCGTGCGCTAAATAAATCCAGAGCGTGCTCGTCGGATGCCTTTCCAAGAACCGGAAATAGCGGTCGGCCAGGATGTCGCGGGCGTACTTATCGAGAAAGGAGAGCGTGCGGCGATCCGGGGCCCGACGAAACAGCCATCCGACGTGGGACCAACTCACGCCATCGCGCGGCGTATGGGGATCTTCGGGTTCGTCGGAGTGGACATGGTGGAGCCGGTGCGTGGCCACCCACCGTGCGGGCGTGTCTTCCAGGCAGCAGAGGGCGATGGTCCCGAGCGTCCGCTCCAGCCAGGTCGGCACCTTGAGGCTGCGATGCGTGAGGAGGCGGTGGTAACCGAGGTTGATGCCCATGCCGAACACATGCGTGCCAACGATCGCGATCACAAGACCCGACCAACTGAAGCACCACGGCAGCAGGGCGAACAACGCCAGCGCATGAACCGTCACGATGGGAAGCAGATACTCCCAATGGACGGTGACCCAGCGGATATTCCAGCCGGTCACACCGCGGGGAACCCCTCTCGCGTAGTCGGGCGCGAAGCTGGACGAGAAGCCTGGGGAGGAGACCGCGTCGGCCTGAAGACCGCCCGATGCTGGAACAGATGCCGCGGAGGAGGAGTGCATAGCCGGCCTGAAGAGGACGTGGAGGGGGCGACCGAACACGGAGTCGTCATTATCGGGCTCAGAGGGTGTTCCACAAGCCAACGGCACCGCGCCGGGCCGGGAATCGGGTCTGGCCGCGGGTCACAATCGCTGCAACCCTCCGCGATGCCTCTGACCCGCAGCGATCACTGTCCCTCCGCAGCCGGCGCAGATTGGGCCGCCTTGGCCTCCACCTTCTGCACCATGCTGTTCCTGCCGAGATGGATCTTCCCGTACTCCTTGTCGGAAACAACGTAATACCAGTCGGCGAAGCGGCCATTCAGTTCCCGCACCCGCTTCTGCGCCGCCTTCACCTTGTCATCGTAATCGTCCTGCTTCCGCCTGTTTTCACGCTCCACCCGCCGCCGGTTCTCGAGCGCCACCTGCGCCGCAGCCTCCGCCTCGTCGGCTTTCTTGAGGCTCTCGGCCGCATCGGACGTCTTCTCCGCGTTGTCGCCGTCTTTTTTCTCGTCCTTCTTCTCGCCGTCTTCATCCTTCTTCAATGCATCGGCCGGCACGTCCGGCAGCGGATCGAGCTGCGGCTTTTCCAGCAGTTTTTCGTTGAAACGCGCCATCACGAGGAGATAGCGGCCGCTTGTCTCGCCACCGGCATCCTTCTCGGACTCGGCTCCCTTCCCGTCCTTGGCACCCTCACCCGACTTTGAGTCGCCCGCCACGGTCGTGGGGGCGCCAAATCGCAAGACGTATTCCACGCCATCCTTCATGCCCACGATCGTCTCGCCGTCGGTGGAGAGGATTTCGCCTGTCTTGAGCGGTAGAAAGCCGCGCTGCTGCATGGAGGTCACCGCTTCCCGATCGCTCGTAAAGCTCTCCTCCGCCTTCAGTTCGGCGCTTAGCCCCGAGGGCTTGCGGGCCACGTCGACGATCTTGAGATCGCCCAATGCGTTTCTGAGGTCGTTGAGTTTTGCCGTGGCGAGTTCCTCGTCGTCGGCCAGCTTTTCTTCCTTCGGATCGCCCTCCTTTGAAAACGCCTCGAGTCGCACCAGCGACCACTTCGCGTCCTTGTCGTCATAGGCCAGGTCGACGCGATATTTTCGGTCCAACTGCACGCCGACCCGGCCGTTCGCCTCGACCGCCACCAGCGAGTAATCCTCCAGCCCGAGCCGCCGCACATCCCAGGGCGAGAGTTTGAGGAGGTCCTTCTCGATCCAGTCATCGAAGTTCGTGGTGAACTTCGACGTGTCGATCTCCACGCGGTAGACGGGATCCTGCCCCGCCTTGCGGACGAACCGCAGCGACCGGCCGGAGGCATCTCCGCCCACGCGCCGCTTGTCCTCCTTGCCGACGATCAGCCTGGCCAACTTGTTGCCGGAATTGTCGCGAATCTCGACCAGTTGGCCGACACCGGTCATGCCCGGCTTGATCTTCTCCGCATCAGGCTCGATCACGCCGTATGTCTCGTGATCGCCTGGAGACTTGCTCACCACGTCGAGCATCTTGAGATCGACGAGCGCCGTGGCGGCGGCGGCGAGCTGTTCCTTGGCGTCGGCGGGATAATTCTGGTGGGCGGGCAGCACCCACACGCCGCCCGACTGCATCACCTTGAAGGGATGCAGGGTGGAGAGTTCATCGTCGTACGACACGATCTCCAGGCTGGCCGCCTTCGACGCATCCGACAACTCCGGGAACAGCACCCGCTGCTCCTCCGGCTCGACCGTGGTGCTCTTGAACCGCGGCTGCACGGCGGCGCCGATCAGGAGCATCCCCACCCCTCCGAGCAGAAACAGCGCGGTGCGAAGCATCACGGGCGTCAAGCCGCCGCCCGATTCCTGCTCGTCCACCTGGCGAAACCGGTTCGCCCGTCCGTCGTGCTGCCCCATGCTGTTGGTCCTGCCTGTCGTGTCCATCATGTTCACCTGTCTCTCACCCGATTGCATTCACCTGGTTTGATCAATCTGGTCGCATCCCGCTGCCGCGGCACCGAGCCGCCGGGGAAACACTCACCGCAGCCGCGACTTCGCCACGCCCTCGCGTTCCAGCGCCCGGCGTCGGAAATAGACGAAAAAGGCCACCACGAGCGGCGGAATCGGCGGCAGCAGCACGGCCAGCCACTTCTGCCGGTCCTGCTCCTTGCGGATCTTCGCCTCCAATTGGCGCTCGACCGCCTCGACCTCCGTGTCCCGCTTCCGCTTGAGCTGCTCGATCTTGGTGTCGAGACGCCGCTGCGCGAGCCGCTGCCTGCTGGCGAGCTGCTGCACCGCCTGCATCGCCGCCTGCGGATCGGCGTCGCCCGCGGTCTCCATCTCCTTGATCTTCTTTTCAAACTCGCCCACTTCCGCCTGCATCGAGTCATTGGCGCCGCGTTCCGCCTCGTCGAACTCGGCGATGAACTTCTGCCGCTCGGCCTCGGCCTTCTCGCGTGCGGCCGCCACGGTGTCTTCGATCCGCTCGAGCGTGCGGTGCTTCGGCTTTCGCTTGCGGATCTCGAGAAACCGGTCATCTCCCGCGAGCGAGTCGAGGATGTTGAGCACGAAGGTGACGTTGTCGAAGTTGAGCCCAAACACCTCGTCGGGCCGGTTGCGGAGGC
Source organism: Pirellulales bacterium (assembly GCA_044236455.1). Lineage (GTDB taxonomy): Bacteria > Planctomycetota > Planctomycetia > Pirellulales > UBA1268 > CAMCQY01. Next base: position 9,190 of record JBIIGJ010000070.1, on the reverse strand, counting down.
CGAAGATCCGGCCGTCCATGAGGTCGATGTCGGCGACAATGACGGCGCGGATCGGCCTCGCTGCCGGCGGGGCTTCCTTATCGCCCGCGTCGCCGCTCTCCTTGGCCTCAGCCGCCTGCTGCCGCTCGACGGCCACAGCCAGCACCATCGACTGCTTCGCCTGCTTTTCGAAGATCTGCAGCTGCCGCATGTCGCCGCGGTTGCCCATCACCTGCTCGACCTCGATCGTGCCGGTGCGCAGCCCCGTCTGGGCCAGCGGGGTCCAGGCGACGTCGGCCTTGTCGTCCTTGACGACGGCCCCCGGGAACGGGAACAGCACCTCTTGCAGGCCCGCGGTGATCGGCTGGCGGGCATTGAAACCGGGCAGCTTGCCCGAGGCGTCGGAGGTGAGATCAGCGTCGATGAAGACGAACTCATCCGGCAGTTCGAGCTTCGGGTGCGGGTTGTAGTCCTGGCAGACGATGAGCGGATCAGCGCCGACCTGCCCCATTGCCGGACGGCCACCGCGGGCCATGAGCTTCACGCCCAGCGTCTGCCAGAGCTGGCCGATATCCCCCTTGGGCTGCTGCTGCGGCTGAAACATCGCCATCGGGCCGCCCGGTCCGCGCCGGGGCTGCGCCGTCCCCGGCACGCCCTGCATCAGGACCGGCAGCGGATCCTCGAACACCGCCACCGGCTGGCCTGCGCGGATGGCGGCCACGAAGTGGTTCATCTGCTCCGGCCCGAGCGATGACGGCTGCACGGCGAGCAGCACGTCGTAGCTGTCGGCGATCGGCGCCGACGCATCGACCTGCACCACGTCGTACTGTTTTTCGAGTTCCTCGAGCACCGGCTGCCGCGGCCGCTGCTGGCCGGAGGCCATGTCGAAGCCACCGAAGAGATCGGCATCGGTCGTGAGCACGCCCAGCCGCTTCCGCTTCTGCTGCGCGGCGGTGCAGATCGAGCGGATCAGCTCGTATTCCACAGGCGTGCCCTTGTCAAAGAACGGCACCACCACCTTCTCCAAACCGCTCGTGAAGGCACAGCCGAGGAAGATGCTCTCGTCGCGGTAGGTTCCGCGCACCCGCGAGAGCACGCTCACCGGCTCGATGCCGAATTGCTGCGAGGCCAGCGAGGCGGCCTCGGTCTTGGGATCGGTGGGGATCACCTCCACGTTGACCTTGCCGCGGCCGAGCTGCTGGAACTGCCGCAGCATGTTGAGCAGGTTGAGCCGCGTCTGGGTGTAGTCCTCCGGCACCGTCGGGCTCACGTAGGCCTTGATGTCGATCGGCCGGTTAGTCTGCAAGTCGCGGAGCAGCCGCCGCGTGTCGGGGGAGAGCGAGCTGATCTGCTCCTGGGAGAGATCGGCCCGCACGTCCATGCCCCGGAAGAAGAGCACGGCCCCGAGGGCCGCGGCCGCCAAGCCGAGCGTCCGGGCGATGAAGTGAACGCCCATCTTCGCGCCATCCCGCCGGCTGGTCCAGTGGCGACGGCCGATGAGCACCATGGCGATATAGAGGCAGACCGCCACGATGCCGAGGAAGTAGGCGATGCCCGACAGGCTGACGATGCCGCGGCCAAAGTCGGTGAACTGCTCGGCGAGGCTGCACGGCCGCACCCACTTCGCGAGACCGGGCGACATGACCGACCCGGCCTGATCGGCCACGACCAGGGGCGCGTTGAACGCCAGCCCGAGGATGAAGGCCACCGTGAGGTTGTTGGTGAGGAAGCTGGCCACCACACCGATGGCGATCATCGCGATGCCGACGAACCAGTAGCCGAGGTAGTTGGAGAGGAACAGGCCCGCGTCGGGCGTGCCCCACAGCAGGAGGATCGCCAGGTTGCAGATGCAGGAAAACAAGAGCGCCACCGTGTAAATCCCGACCGCCGCGAGGTATTTGCCAAACACCACCTCCCAGTCGCTGGCGGGAATCGTCAGCAGTAGTTCGTCGGTGCCCTGCCGCCGTTCCTCGGCCCACACGCTCATCGTGATGGCGGGGATGAACACGAGCAGGATGTAGGGCAGGTAGCGGTTGAGTTGGTCGAGGTTGGCGAGGTTGGAGTTGAAGAACTCCGGCGGCCAGAAGGCGGCGAGCGATCCCAGCAGCACAAACACGCAGATGAAGACGTAGCCGGTGGGATTGGAAAAGTAGGCGACGAAGTTCCGCTTGAAGACCGCGTCGAGGACATTCCACTTCATAGGTATCGATCCTTGCAGACTGTTTTAAGCAAACTGTTCTCAAATTGTTCCGAAACCTCTTCCTGCCCACGTCACGCTGCTGTTGCAACCGAGGGGGCATCCGGCAGACGCCGGCACGATTCACACGGAGACGCCCCGCGTGAGCTCGTGGAAACGCTCATCGAGGCCGCGGCCGCCCGCCCGCAGTTCCAGCGGCGTGCCGTCGAACCGCATTCGGCCCTCCGAGATGAGAATCACCCGGTCGGCCAACGCCTCCACCTCCTGCAGGATGTGGGTGGAGAGCAGGATCGTCTTCCGTTCGCCGAGGCGGCGGATCGTGTCGCGCACGCCGCGGATCTGGTTGGGGTCGAGGCCGCTCGTCGGCTCGTCGAGGATCAGCACGTCGGGTTCGTGGAGCAGCACCTGCGCCATGCCCACGCGCTGACGATAGCCCTTCGAGAGTTTGCCGATGGCCTTGCCGATCACGCTCCCCAGTTCGCACTGGTCAACCACGGCGTCGATCCGCTCCGTCCGATAGGCTCCCTTGAGTCCCCGGGCATCCGCGAAGAATTCCAGCAGGGTGCGCGGCGTCATGTCGGGATAGAGCGGGCCGTTCTCGGGCAGGTAGCCCAGGCGGGCCGCCCCGGCGAGCCGGTTGGCGGACATGTCGTACCCGGCGATGCGGGCCGTGCCGGCGGAGGGGGCGAGATAGCCGGTCAACATCTTCATGGTCGTGCTCTTGCCGGCGCCGTTGGGCCCCAGGAAGGCGACGATCTGGCCACGTGGCACGCTGAAGGTGATGTCCTCGGTGGCGATGAAGGAGCCGTAATACTTGCAGAGGCCGTCGGCCTCGATCATGGAATCGCGGTCGGCTGTGGAGGGTGTGTGCATCATCCGTGCTTTGGTGTATCGGAAGGAGTCAGAGAGGCCAGCCGCATCCCGCGGCACCTCGACGCCGGTATTTTTTCCGGATGCCACGCGTCCGGCAATCCCCATGATACAGGTCCGCCGTTATTCGGCCCCCCCTGTCGGCCCGAACGGCATGCGAACCGCGAAATCCTGCCGCTCCCTCCCTTCGCACGAGCGAGGAGGACGGCCGCTGCCAGACGCCGAACAACTGGGAACCCAGCCCCCAGACTGTCGACACAATACAGTTGCGGTGGTACCTTCTCAAGGGTTCCAAATTCACCACGCTCACCTCCAGTTCTTCCTCATGCCGCTCAGCAGAGTCCGCCGTGTCAGTCTTGCTCACTCGGTAAGTTCGCAGCTCTCGAGGGCGATCGTCGCCGGAGATTTCCCCGCCGGTGCCCAGCTTTCGGAGCCGTCACTGGCGGCCAAGCTCGGGGTGAGCCGTGCCCCTGTCCGCGAGGCGCTGATCGAACTGGAACTGCGAGGTCTGGTCGAGTTCGATCCGCAGGGACACACCCGGGTTCCGACGCTCACGCCCGCCGACCTGCAGGAGATCCACGCCGTGCGGCTGGCGCTCGATCCATTGGCGGCGGCACTGGCGGCGGAGCATGCCACAGCCGACGTGTTCACGGCCCTCGAGGCCAACATCTCAGCCACGAAGGATGCCAAGACCCTTGCCGATGTCTCCCGGCTCGACACGGAGTTTCACGACCGCATCGTGAAGGCCGGCAAGAACCGGCGGCTGATGCTCTGCTGGAGCGCGCTCCGAGACCAGGTCGAACTCTGGCTGACGCAGATGCAGTTGCGGCATCAGGCGACCACGAAGCGGACCCGGCAGCAGACGGTCGACAGCCACCGCGAACTACTCGAGGTCATCCGTAGCGGCGACGCCAAGCGGGCCGCCGCCTGCTCCCGAGATCATGTAGCGGGCTGGATCGAACTCTTGCCGACGATGCCCAAGGCACCAGAGGCCTGAATCACACTGCCCGTCTCTGAACCACCTCACGGTCCCGGGAGCGGACCGGCCGTGGAGAGCCTCGCGCGGCAGAGATACGAGTCGGCGGTCATGTAGAGCGTTTTGCCGTCGTCGCCGAAGGCGCAGTTGGCCGTCGCCTGGCCGGTGAGGAACGTGCCGAGGTGGGTGCCGTCGGCCGCGAATACGAGCACGCCGCCCGGGCCGGTCGCAAACACGTTGCCCGCGAGGTCGACCTTGAGCCCGTCGGGGAGCCCCTTCTTCCGCTCCTTGAACAGCTTCGTGCCGTCGAAGAACGTCCGCCCCTCGTCGAGCGTGCCATCGTCCTTGACGTTGAACACCTTCCAGAGCGGCGTCTCCGGATCGGACTGGGCGACGTAGAGCCGCTTCTCGTCGGGTGAGAGACAGATGCCGTTGGGCCGGGTCATCGTGTCGCAGACGAGCGTCACCACGCCGTCGGGCGTCACCCGGTAGATGCCGCAGAAATCGAGCTCGCGGCGTTCGTCGTTCCAGCCCTTGGGCAGGCCGTAGGGCGGATCGGTGAAGTAGATCGCGCCCGAGGAGTGCACGGAGCAGTCGTTTGGGCTGTTGAACCGCTTGCCACGGTAGTTGTCGGCCACCGTCCGCTTGCCGCCGCCCGGCGTGAGCCGGCTCACACGGCGGTCGCCGTGCTCGCAGGAGATCAGGCAGCCCTGCCGGTCGAGCGTGAGGCCGTTGCTGCCCCGCTCGCTACCGTAGGCCCCCGGGCCGGTGAATCCGGCCGGCTCGAGAAACACGGACAGCCCTTCCCCGTCCTTGAACCGCATCACGCGGTTCCGCGGAATGTCGCTGAAAAGGATCGCCTTCTCCTGCTTCTGCCACACCGGTCCCTCGGCCCAGACAAACCCGCTAGCGAGCACCTCGATGACGGCGTCCTTCGGCACAATCGCGTCGAACCGCGGGTCGAGCCGCTCGATCGACCCGAGCCTGGGGAGCAGGTCGGGCGGAGCCCCCTCCTCCGCCCGCGCGGCGACGTTCAGCAAGGAGACGACGATGACGGCGAGTGCAGGCAATTGAAGTCGATGCATGGGATGCTCCTTGGGAATTTATGACACCACCTTCACGGCACGTTCCGCCCGCGGCACGAGGCCAAGCATGGGGCTGCTCATGCAAGCCCGGAGCGTAAGCGATGGGATTCCCCGTGATCAGACCTCGGCGAGCGGCTCCGTCGCGTCGCCAAACGTCTTCTGCGGCACGCCCATCTTGTCGAGCATCGTGAGATAGAGCCGGCACATCTGCCGGTTGTCGTTCTTCGAATAGTCGAGCACGCGGCCCGTCTCGAGCCGGCCGCCGGCCCGGCCGAGCACCGCCACCGGCAGCTGGTCGTTGTCGTGCTTCGCACCGGCCATCATGCTCGAACACATCATGATCATCGAGTTGTCGAGCGCCGTGCGGCCTCCCTCGTCGATCGCGTCGAGCCGGCGGGCCACGTGGGCCATCTGCTCCATGAAGAACTGGTTCACCTTCAGCCAGTCGGCCCCGTCGGAGTGGGAGAGCAGGTGGTGGATCATGTAGTCGATCCCCTGCGCGGGATTGTCGGTCCGCGACAGGTTGGGGAACCGCAGCGCCGAATGGTCGTTATTCAGCTTGAGCGTGACGATCCGCGTGGTGTCGGTCTGGAAAGCGAGCACGAGGATGTCGCACATCAGCCGCATGTGCTCGGCGATGTCCTGCGGGATGCCGTCCGGCGGCCGCGGCATGTCGGGCCTGTCGAGCGTCGGCTTCCAGCCCTGCAGCTCCCCGCGCTGCCCGGCGGTGGCGATCCGCTGCTCCACGTCGCGGACGCTATCGAGATATTCGTCGAGTTTCCGCCGGTCGGACGTGCTGATCCGCCGCCGCAGGTCGCCCGCCTCCTCGATCACGGCGTCGAGCACGCTCTCGTCCCCCTTCTCCGTTCCTTCCTTGAAGAGCCGGTCGAAGGCGAGCGCGGGATAGAGCTCCAAGGGCGTGGGCGTGGTCGGCGAGCTCCACGAGATGTGGGAGCTGTAGAGCATCGAGTAGTTCTTGTGCACCGACGGATTCGACTTCTCGCAGCCGAGCACGAGGCTCGGGACCTTCGTTCCGCGGCCATAGGTCTGGGCGAGCAGCTGGTCGACGCTCGTGCCCGAGCGGATGTCGCCGCCGGAGGCCAGCGGGGCGCCCGAGAGCAGGTTGCCCGTCTGCGAGCTGTGGATGTTGCCCTTGCGGGCCTGCTCGTTGTAGAGCCCCTTCACGAAGAGCAGCTTCTCGCGGAAGCTGGCAATCGGCTCGAGCACCTTGCCGAGCTTCATGTCGGCGCCCGCGCCCTCGGCCCACCACTCCTTCGAATGGAAGCCGTTGCCGCCGAAGAGCACCGCCAGCCGCACGGGCGGCTCGTTCCCACCCACGGCCGGCTTCGCCTCATTGCCCCAGACGGAGAGCGACTCCATCCACGGCAGCGCCATGGACACGCCGAGGCCGCGGAGCATGGCCCGCCGCGAAACGAGTGGATTGGTCATCGGTGTTTCTCCCTCCGGGACAGTCCCATTCTACTCCCCATCATCGGCCGCGTCGGCCCCGCGAATATCGCGAAACTGCGGGCTCGACACGATCGCCTCGATCGCCACGTGCACACGATGGCCGTTGGCCGCCAGCTTCGCCTGGATCTCGTCGAGCAGCGGCTCGTCGGAGAGCTGCACCGCCCTGCCCAGGCCATAGCCCAGCAGCTTGCGGCAGAACTGTCGTTCGAACGTGTCGCGGCGGTCGTTGAGCAGGTAGCTGCGGAGGCCGTCGGGGCCGTCGATCGGCGTGCCGTCCATCAGCTTCGTGGCGGCATCGATCGGATGGCCGGCTGCATCCTGCGTGCGAAACCTCCCAATAGCGTCGTATGTTTCGAGTGCAAACCCAAAGGGATCGATCCGCATGTGGCACTTCGCGCAGGCGGCGTCGCTCGAGTGCCGCGTGATCAGCTGCCGCTCGGTGAGCCCCTCGGGCACCGTCTCCGCCAACAGCGGCACGTTCTTCGGCGGCTTCGGCAGCTTCTCGCCGAGGATCACCTCGCTGAGCCAGTTGCCCCGCAGGATCGGGCTCGTCCGCGACGCCCCGGCCTGGGTGGCGAGCGTGGAGGCCAGCCCGAGGATGCCACCGCGACCGTGCCGCCGCACGCCGTCGACCCGCCGCCACTGCGGCCCTTCCACACCGTCGATTGAATAGTGCTTCGCCAGGTCGGCGTTCAGGAACGTGTGGTCGGCATCGAGCAGCGATAGGATCGAGCGGTCGTTCTGGAGGAAGTCAGCGAGGAAGAGGATCGTCTCCTCCTCCATCGCCCCGCGCAGGGCGGCAAACGTCGGAAACACCTCCTCGCTCTTCTCGTCGTGCTCGGCGAAGCCGTGCACGTGGAGCCACTGCGTGCCGAATTCCTCCGCGAGCCGCCGCGCCTTCGTGTCATTGAGCATCCGCCGCGTCTGGGCGAGCAGCGTCTCCGGCTCGTGCAGCCGCCCGGCCGCGGCCGTCTCGAGCAGTTCTGCATCGGGCAACGACGACCAGAGGAAATAACTCAGCCGCGTTGCCAGTTCGGCGTCGCTCACCGGCTGCGGCCCCGCCCCCGGCCCCGGTGACTCCGCCTTATAAAGGAAGGCAGGAGCCACGAGCACGCGGGCAAGCGTGAGGGCGAAGGCCTGCTCGTGCGGCAGGTCGTCGCGGCGGAGTTCGGCGTAGAGCTCGTTCAACTCGCGCGTCTCCTCCGGCCGGAGCGGCCGCCGGTAGGCCCGCGAGGCGAAGGCATGCAGCTTCACCAGTTGCAGCGGCTCGGCGTCGGTCATCTCTTGGTGAAAGGCGGCGGCCCGGGCCTCGAGGGGCCCTCGCATCATCGTGAACGACTTCTCCAGATCGGACCGATCCTGCGAGATATAACCCATCAGCTGCTCGTAAACATCGACCAGCTCAACGGGCTCCTGACTGATGAACAGCAGCTCGTTCCAGAGCCGATCCAGCTCCTTCGCCTCGGCATCATCGAGCATCAGCCGCTTGAGTTCGCCGTCCTCCCGGTAGAAGAGATTGAACGTGACCACCTCGTCGACCGGCACGATCCGCGCGTAGCAGAGCGCCTTGGGGAAGAGACTGCGGAAGTCGGTAAACGCGGCCTCGAACCGTTTCCAGACGGTAGACGCCTTGTGGGCCAGGACCGGCACCGACGGCGACAACCCTGACGACATGGCATCCGCACCGGAACCAACGGTGGCCTGCAGCTGCACGCTCGCGTCATCTCCAGCCTGCGGATGGACTTTTCCTGCGGTGACCAGCTCGCAGCCCACGGCGAGTTCGGCGGGAATCGTCACATCGATCGAGAAAGGAGCCTGCACGCAGAGATCCTTGGCATCGACGGAGGCATCGGCCTGCAGCCCCTGTGCCAGAAGGCCGAAGAGCTTCGGATCGATGCCCACGCCACCAGCCTCCGAAGCGACCGCGTCGGCCTCCTCTTTGAGCTCGATGCGGGCCAGCAACGGGCCGGTCGCGGAGAGGAGCATGCGTCGCAGCGCCGCATCGGGCGAGTCCTTTGCCACATCGTCGCCGCCATCCGCCAGCAGCCGCTCGAGCTCCGTGGTGAGTTTCCCACGTTCTTCTCCTACGGTCGCCGACATCCACCGGGCCAGCAGCGATCCCGCGGGAATCGTCCAGCCGGTGTCCGGCGCATCGGGCTCCGAGGCGAAATGCCAGACGGCCGCGTTGCCGTGGCGATCGGGATGGGGATTGGCGGCGAGGATGTCGGCCGACACGTCCTTGGCCAGATCCCACTCCTGATCGCCGGAACGGATCGTGAGATCGACGGCAGTGAGGTCGCAATTCGCGTTGCCGTCGCGGGCGGCCACGACGACGCTCACCACGTCGCCGCGGCGAAGTTCGATCGAATCGAACGGGCCAATCGGCATCCGCTGGCTGTCGTTGCTGGCGTTGCTCGTGCCGCTCGCGAGCACCTGTCGGGTGCTGCCCCGCCAGACCTGCAACGACCAGAGCGTGCCGTTGCTGCAGCCGACGTGCACGCCCTCGATCCCGCCCTCGATCTGCACGCTGGCCGCGATCGGGCTCCGCCAGCCGACGATCACCCGTTGCTTCGCGTCGGGATGCACGGCCACGCCATGGGGCTTCATCGTGCC
>JBIIGJ010000187.1:0-5040 GCA_044236455.1 Pirellulales bacterium | reverse complement strand
GGTTGCCGCCATGTTTGCCTTGGAGAACAGCGGGTTTTCCATAGACGCGAGCGTCCGCATCGCGCTCAACGGTGTCCAACTGCGTGTCTATTGTCAGCCCTTGGAACACCTGCTGCGGTATTGCGCCTGGCCGCCGTTTGCGCTGGAGCGACTCTCTGTGACTCGTGCTGCGAGCGGACAGGAGGCTGTTGTGACGCGAATCAAAAGGCCCGCTCGCACGACACGTCGCGGATTGCGTGGGCGAAACTGATGGCGCGGATGGGGGAGGAGTTTCCACTGCAATGCCCTTGGGTGTGGCGGCGACATCCGGCTGATCGCGTTCAGGCTGCTGCACGAGTGCGAAACCATCCTTGGCCTTCGCACTCTGGGCAACCTCCGGTTGCTGCGGACATCCTGTCCGCGAGCCAGAGCCGATCCGGAAGATCCTGAGACGGGCCCAGGGTCACACCTCATCGAGCGCTCGTCACCCGTCAAACTCATGCGGAAATTTTGTTGGCTGTCTTATCCTTATCCTTCGGGTCGAGTGTCACTCCAGGCGGAAGCTGTCGAACCCGCCCCGCCGCCTTCCCGCGATCAGCGGCCGAGAATCGCCAGCGCCCGCTCGAGTGGCTCAGGAGAAACCCGGATGACTCCGGACGCCGGGCCTTCGAGTTCGAGCATGAGGAACATCGCGCTCGCCACGGAAAGAGCGACGAAGACTGCGGTCAGGATCACGAAGGCATTGTCGGTGGCATTGAGACCGACATAGAAGAAATCAACAGCGAGCCACACGAGCACGAACAGCAGGAACGCCATGGGGACCCCGCCCGCACGTTCAAGGCGGAACATCCATCGGGAACGGAGCAACTCCGCCATGAGGTCCCGCGCCCGCCGGAGATCGGTGGCTTCAAGATCGGACTCGGGCTCGAACGATGCCAATCGTCGGTAAAATGCCTCGTACTCCTCCGTCCTCTCGATGATTGCCGCATCGGACTCGGCCACCTCAGCACTGGATCGCATCCGGGTCACCTGCCGCTCCAGGATTTGCTTCAGCTCAGCGCGCATGTCGGTCGCCCGTGGGCCGAGACCAGCGAGAATTCGATCCAACGTCACGAACCTCATCGCCGAATCCGCGATGAGGGTGGACGAGGCGTCGAAGTTGCTCTTGGCGGAGGCCGTGACGAAGCCGAGGACCACGGTTGCCAGGATCGCCATCTGACCAACGGCTTCCTTGACGCTCGCCATGGTCGCCTCGTCGGCGTATCGCCGCGGCAGCACCCGGCGGACACGAAGGCCGAGGAGGATCGCCCCGAACGCGACGATGAACAGGATCGTGGCTATGGCCAACTCGGTCATCGTGCATTCCCGAGGCATCGGGACAGAGGGACGGACTATAGCCGGCCGCGGCGAGCGGGGCAAGATGGCGAACCACCGGGCACGCTGCAGGCGTCCGTCATGCGGGTGAGCTTGACGCGGGGCGTTGGAGCCCGCTATCTGCCCCCGCCGCAGGCCGGGCAGTTCCGGCGAGAGTCAGCCGCCGCGGCGAAATCAGAGTCATGCATCAGCCGCCCACCCAGCCATCCGCCACCGGTTTGAGGGACGCCGGCCGCTGGCTGGTGGCGATGTTCGTCCTTGGAGTGGTTCCCGGCTGCCTCGGCCCCGCCGCGATCCGCGGCACCCGGCTGCACTACAACCAGGCGTACGAACGGACCGCCGATCAGGAACTGCTGCTGAACATCGTGCGGATGCGGTACGCCGACAGCCCAGTGTTTATCGATCTTCCTGCGATCACCAGCCAGTTCGAGGCCTCCTCGAACGGCGTCGGCGGGGCCAGCAACGTCACCCGGGAACTCGGATATCTGTCGGGTAACTTTCTTATGCGCGACGCCCCCACCCTGTCATACGCGCCGCGGTCGGGCCGCGAGTATGCGAAGACCCTCATCACGCCCCTGAAGGCGGAGACCCTGATCAACACGAGCCCGGGCGGCAACACCCGCAACTTCTTCCTAGGGGCGGTCGATAGCATCAATGGCATCCGCAACGCTCCGCTTGCGACGTCGCCTCATGGATGCGTCTTTGAGGACAATCAGTCGTACCGATTCGTGGTGGAATCGATCATGACGCTGCAGGCCCGGGGGGCCATTGAACTGCGGGTCGCCACCGAGGAGGAATTCGCCACCGGAGAAGTTCCGCCGAACTCCGTGACACCGCAGTTTCTGCTCGACAGCCTCGCGAAGGATTTCGTCGTCCATGTGGATGCGTCGTCGGTGCGGATCGCGAAGCCGCATCCGGTGCTTGCGGTCGTCGTGAGCCCGGAGGAACTGGACTCGCCCGAAATGCGCGACCTGTGCGAACTCCTGCAACTCACCCCCGGTCTCGAAGCCTATCGCCTCGTCTCACAGGAACACGATCCCGTCGCGCTCCACCCGGCGGAGTCCACCAACTCCACCGGGCCGGAGCTGCTGCCGGCGCCCGTCGGGGGCGTCGGGGAGGGAACGCCGACGCCGGGAAGGAGCTCGCGGCGTGGCGACACGATCAGCCTAAACATGCGATCGCTCTACCAGACCATGGCTTTTCTCTCGAAGGGCGTCGCGGTGCCGCGGAAGCACATCGAACGGGGCGTGGTCCAAACTTGCTGCACGCCCGAAGGGCGTCAGGACGACTGGACGCGGCTCACCGAGGGGCTGTTCCGGGTCTGCGTCCAGAAGTTCCGGCCATGGCATGCGGAGGTCGCCGTGCCCTACCGTGACCACTGGTTCTACATTGCCCCGGACGACGTCCAGAGCCGTTCCGTCCTGGCCCACATGCAGCTCGCACTCGAGCACCAGGCCGCCGACTCCAAGACGGCAGCTCCGGTACTGACGCTTCCGATCCGTTGAGCCGGAGAGCGCCGGGTGTTGAGGACAACCCAGCGGTTTTATACCATCTGGAGGTGTTAGTCGTTGTCATCCAGCCAACGGAGCATTCTCATGATCATGATTCGAACGGTTCTCGTGTGCGTCGTGGGGATCCTTTCGGCGACGGTCGCGATGGCGGCGGACACGTCTCCACTCGACGGCGATTGGACGATCGAATCCGTGATCCGTGATGGAAAAATTGACGACAACTACACTGGTGCCAAGCGGGTGTTCGAGGGCGGCCGCTACACCATGAAGGCGGCCGAGGGCAAGACGCTATCGACGACAGCAGGCACCTTCACCGTGAATGCGGCGACGAAGACGATCGACATGAAGCCGGTCGATGGACGCTACAAAGGGCACACGCTGCTCGGCATCTATTCGTTGGATGGCGGCACGCTACGCGTCGCGTTTGCGGAACCTGGCACCGACCGGCCGACGCAGTATGAAAGCCGGCACGGAAACCGCGTGATCGTAGCCGTCATGAAGAGGGCCCGGGAGTAAGGATTCCCCCGCACTGGGCGACCACACGATGTTCCTGATTCGCCGAATCGCATGTCGTTCGGTCGCAGGCGCGGCGTGGGCGTTTCTCGCCGCCACGATCGTTGAGGCGGCACCGATCGTCATTGCACACCGCGGGGCGAGCGGCTATCTCCCCGAGCACACGCTCGTGGCAAAGGCGCTGGCTCACGGCCAGGGGGCCGATTTCATCGAGCAGGACATCGTGCTCACGAAGGATAACGTGCCGATCGTGGTTCACGACATCCAACTCGACACCGTCAGCGATGTCGCCGAGGTCTTCCCCGGCCGGGCCCGTGAAGATGGCCGTTTTTACGCCATCGACTTCACGCTCGACGAAGTTCGCCGCCTGCGAGTCTGCGAGCGGCGGGATCCACGGACCGGGCGTCAGGCCTACCCCGAACGATTTCCGACGACAACCGACGCCGCGCTGAGGATCTCCACGTTCGAGGAAGAACTCGACTTTCTCGCCGGACTCAACCGGAGCACCGGCCGTCGAACGGGTGTCTACCCGGAGATCAAGGAGCCTGCCTGGCATCGCCGGGAAGGACATGACCTGAGCCCGCTCGTGCTCGCGGCACTACGACGCCACGGCTTCGCAACGAGGTCCGATCGCTGTTTTGTCCAGTGCTTCGACGCCGACGAGGTGCGGCGTATTCGTCATGAACTGCGCTGGGAAGGGGGGCTTGTGCAACTCCTCGAGGATGCGCCAAAGGACGCCCCCGTCGATCCGCTGCTGGCTGCCGGAGCGTTGGCGACGCTCGCAAAGACAGCCGACGGAATCGGGCCACCGATCAGCCGTGTGCTCGACGTGGACGGGCGGCCGACGGGGCTCGTTGCAGCGGCCCATGCCGTGGGTATCGTCGTGCATCCCTACACCTTTCGCGTCGATCAGCTCCCCACCTTCGCCGGGTCGGCCAAAGAGGCACTGCAGGGGATATTCGCCGCGGCGGCAGTTGACGGACTCTTTACCGACTTTCCTGATGTCTGCGTGCGGTGGCTTCAGGAACACCCGCCCGTATCACGGCCTTGAACCGAGAGGACAGCGGACCATGCGCCTGACCCGCAGGACTATGCTCCGATCCGTGGCGGCCTTCGCAGCCACGGCCAAGGATAAGGATAGTCCGGTCAATGGCACCTCCGCACCGGTGTTCCGCCTGACGAGCGACTCGTGAGCCTCGGGAGGAGCGGCCCGGGCGTCGGGAACGGGTTTCTCGAAACGCCCCGCACCCGCTTCGGTGGCGTTTTTCTGGCGTCTGCGCAGACCGTGTCCCAGTGGGCCGTTCCCGGGGGCTTCGACGCCTCGGGTCTGACGCCGGTCAGAGGCTGTGAATATCGATCACGGGCAACTCGTCGGGCGACACCTGAACCGCTTCGCGCTCGTCATGGATCTGCACGAGCTTGCCGCAGTCGATCGGCGGGCCACGGGCGGGAGAGACGGGCGGAGGCTCGAGCGGCTCGCCGAGGTGTGTCAGGGGATGACTTCACGCGTGCGAAGCCATCCTGGCCTTCGCCCGCTTGCGAACCTCCGGTTCGAAGTGAGCCGGCTCCTGCCGGCCGTCTCCTCAAGGTCGGATGTCGCCGCCGCGTCGAGCAGCCGCTGCATGCGGAACCACCGGATCACACGGCGGCGGACCCGCTCGGT
>JBIIGJ010000068.1:0-18264 GCA_044236455.1 Pirellulales bacterium | reverse complement strand
TTTCTTGCGTCCATCTGTGGATTCCCTCCCTCACGCCCGGCGGCCCCCGATGCCCTTCTGCGACGACTCCTTCCTGCTCTCCTGCGACGCGGCGGCCTCCCTCTATCACGAGGTCGCGGCGCGGCAGCCGATCATCGACTACCACTGCCACTTAAGCCCGCGCGACATCGCGGAAGACAGGCGGTTTGAAAATCTCCACGCCATCTGGCTCGACGGCGACCACTACAAGTGGCGGGCCATGCGGGCCAACGGCATCGCCGAGGAGAGGATCACAGGCGCCGCCTCCCCGCGGGAGAAATTCCAGGCGTGGGCCGAGACCGTGCCGCACACGCTCCGCAATCCGCTCTTCCACTGGACGCATCTGGAACTGCGCCGCCACTTTCGGATCGACGACCTGCTCGACGACACAACCGCCCAGCGGATCTGGGACGAGGCCAACCGGCAATTGGCCACGGGCGACCTCACCGCCCGGGGCATTCTCCAGCGGATGAACGTCGAAGTGGTCGGCACGACCGACGACCCCGCCGACAGCCTGCAGTGGCACGAGCGAATCGCCCGCGACGCGTTCACGACGAAGGTCGTGCCCACCTTCCGTCCCGACGCGGCGGCACGGGTGCACGAACCGCATCGCGTGCAGGCCTGGGCCCGTCGGCTCTCGGAGGTCGCCGGCTGCGGTGCCGATACGTTTGCGGGGCTCATCGCCGCGCTCGACAAGCGGCATGCCGACTTCGCCGCGGCTGGCGGCCGGGCCACGGACCACGGCCTCGTCCGCCTGCCAGACACCGACTGCACCGAGGCCGAAGCCGCGACCATCTGGCACCGCGCCATGGCGGGCACCGCCGCCACGCCAGCGGAAGCCGAACAGTTTTCCCTGTTTCTCCTGCTGCATGTTGCCCGGCTCAACCATGCCAAGGGCTGGGGACTGCAGCTGCACCTGGGTCCGTTTCGCGATCCCAACCCGCGACTGGCCGCGGCGCTCGGCGCGGATGCCGGCTGCGATACGATCGGCGACACCGTGCAGGGACCGGGCCTGGTCCGCTTCCTTGGCAGGCTCGCCGCAGAAAACACGCTGCCGCGAACGATCCTCTACAACATCAACCCTGCCGACAATGCCCTCTTCGCTGCCCTGCCTGGCTCGTTTCAGGACGGCAGCCTCCCCGGCAAGATCCAGTGGGGCAGCGCCTGGTGGTTCATGGACCAGGAACGTGGCATGCGCGAGCAGCTCAACATGCTCTCCGACCTGGGCCTGCTCTCCCGGTTCGTCGGCATGGTCACCGATTCGCGGTCGTTCCTCTCCTATCCCCGCCACGAATATTTCCGCCGGATCCTCTGCGACTTACTCGGCGCCGACGTCGCCAGTGGCCGGCTCCCCGACGACGCCGTCTGGCGGCGGGAGCGGATCGTGCCGCTGGTCGAGCATGTCTGCGCGAAGAACGCCCGCGGCTATTTTGGATTCGATCGCAGCTGAAGGCCATGCCCACACCCTCCCGACACCTGTCCCTCACGCAGCAGCTGGTGCTGCCCGTGGTGGGGCTCGTGCTGGCGGCGGTGCTGGCCAACGTCGGCTTCTCGGCATGGCTGGCCGCGCGGCGGTCGGCCGAAGCGACTCGAGCTGCCCAGCAGCAGGTGGCCGATGCCCTCAGGGCGTCGCGGGTGTCGCTCTCGGTGGCCGTGCTCGACGCCCTGCACCGGCTGACGGGCAGCCATTTTCTCATCTGGGAGGAATCAACCCGCCGTATCGGTCTCTCCACGCTGCCGCCGGAGGCGATCGAGACTGTTCCAGGCGACGCAGTGGCCGCTGCTATCCGCGCCGGCAGCGGCACCTTCGGTGGGCAGCGGTACCGGCTGGGCACGGTTCGCAGCGAGGGCGTCCGCCCCGAAACGGTTCTCGTGCTCACGCCGGAGCGATCGTTCATCGCCCGCACGTTTGATGCGGTCTGGCCGGTGCTGGCGGTGGCCGCAGGAACGCTCGCGGTGCTCGTGCCGCTGGGCCTGCGGACGACGGGACGGCTCGCGTCGCGGATCACCGCCGTCGAACGGCACGTGGCGCGGATCGCCGACGGGGAGTTTGGTCACACGCTCGTCGCCGGCCACGATGCCCCGGTCAGCGGCGACGAGATCAGCCGGCTCGTGGACGGCGTGAACCACATGAGCCTGCAGCTGGGGCAGCTCCGCAGTTCGCTCGTCGCCGGCGAGCGGCAGCGGCTGCTCGGCCAACTGGCAGCCGGATTCGCCCACGAACTCCGCAACGCCGTCACCGGTGCCCGGCTGGCGATCGACCTGCACCGCCGCCGCTGCCCGGCAGGCATGGGCAGCACGCCGCCCGACGACAGCCTCACCGTCGCCGCTCGGCAGCTCGACATCCTCGAGGAGGAGGTCCGCGGGCTGCTCGCGCTGGCGAAACCTCCGGCGCAACAGACGCAGCCGCCGGAGCCGATCTCCGTCGACCGGCTCCTCACGGAGGTCCGCGACCTCACGTCGCCGCGGTGCGAACATGCCGGCGTGCGGATGACCTGCGAGCTGCCCACCGGCCTGGAGATCAGCGGCCGCCACGACGCCTTGCGGGCGGCGCTGGTGAATCTTGCGCTCAACGGCATCGACGCTGCCGGCCGCGGCGGCAGCGTCTGGCTCGCTGCCCGGGCGACCGGGTCGCAGATCATTCTGGCCGTCGATGACTCTGGCGAAGGACCGGCCGAGAGCGTGCGGGACTCGATGCAGGAGCCGTTTGTCACGTCGAAGCCCGAGGGAATCGGCCTGGGACTCGCCGTCGCGCGGGCCGTGGCCGAAGAGCACGGGGGCGGGCTGGCCTGGGAGCGCACCCAGGGCCGCACGCGATTTGCGATTTCGCTGCCGGCGCAGACACTGAAGAAGGATGCGTCGGCATCCACCCTCCACGACACACCTCGCCCAGACCACGCCTCATGAGCCGCATCCTCATTATCGACGACGAGCCCGCCATCGGCTGGAGCCTGCGCGAGATGCTCTCGGACGAGGGCCACGCCGTGGAGGTGGCGGCGAGTGTCGAGGCGGGGCTTGAGACCTGCGCCCGCTTCGAGCCCGAGGCCATGCTGCTCGACGTCCGCCTCCCGGGCCGCGACGGACTCTCCGCGTTGCCCGAGTTCCGCAGCATCGTCCCGGAGGCACCGGTCGTGGTGATGACGGCCTTCGGCGATCTCGACACGGCCGTGCGGGCGGTGAACGCGGGGGCCTTCGACTATCTCGTGAAGCCATTCGATCTCGACAGCGTGTCGCGAATCGTCGCCCAGGCGCTGGCCGAGCGGGAGCAGCGGGCGGCGGCCGGGGCGGATCGGCCGGCGGCGACGATCACCGACGGCGTGCTGCTGGTCGGGTCATCGCCACCGATGCAGGAGGTGTTCAAGCAGATCTCGCTGGTCGCGCCGACCGGTCTGCCCGTGCTCATCACCGGCGAGACCGGCACCGGCAAGGATCTGGCCGCCCGCGCCATCCACGCCCACGGCCCGCGGCGTCACCGGCCGTTCGTGGCCACCAGTCTCGGCGCCCTGGCGCCGAGCGTGATCGAAAGTGAACTCTTCGGCCACGTCCGCGGCGCCTTCACCGGCGCCACGTCCGATCGGGCCGGACTGTTCGCCATGGCCGACGGAGGCACGCTCTTCCTCGATGAGATCGGCGAAGCGCCCCTTGACCTGCAGGTGAAGCTGCTGCGGGCTCTGGAGAATCGCGAGGTGACGCCGGTGGGGGCGGCCACGCCGCGGAAGCTCGACGTCCGCTTGATCGCCGCCACCAACCGTGACCTCGTGACGGCGATCGCTGCGGGGACGTTCCGCGAGGACCTCTACCATCGGCTTCATGTGTTTCCGATTCACATGCCGCCGCTGGCGGCTCGCAGCGACGATCTCAACACGTTGGCGGCACACTTTCTCGCCCGGCATGCCGCCGGCCGGCCGACGCCGACCATGTCCGCGGAGTTTCTGGCCGCGATCCGCGGGCGGCCGTGGCCGGGCAATGTCCGTGAACTCAAGCACGCCATCGAATACGCCGCGGTGGTGGCCCGCGGCGGCACGCTGCGGCCAGAGCACCTGCCTGCCCAACCGGCCGCCGTCGCCAGCCAGTCGGCCGGCGACACGGCGGCCAAAACGCAGATCGTGACCGCCGTGCGAGCCTGGGTTGACATCGCCCTTGCCAGCGGCGACGCGGCCGCCGGCCCGCTGCACGAGCCCCTGATGGATCTCGTCGAAACCACGCTCCTGCAGAAGGTCGTCGACGTCGCCGGCGGCAACCGCACCGCCGCCGCCAAGCTGCTCGGCCTCGACCGGGCCACGCTCCGCGCCAAGCTTAGCCGGTGAACGACTCACCGCGCGCGGTGAAACAATCCCCATCCATGGTCCCTTGAGCCAGGATGGCATGCGATTCACCCCGGGAAGTACGCCCGGCACGCTATTTGCTCAAGCAGTCTTGCCATGGCGCGCACCTTTCACCCATCCCGTCCCGGTTTCACCCTCGTGGAACTCTTGGTAGTGATCGCCATCATCGGCACGCTCGTCGGGCTCCTCCTGCCCGCGGTGCAGTCGGCCCGCGAGGCGGCCCGGCGCAGTGCCTGCAGCAACAATGTTCGTCAGCTCGCGATAGCAACGCACAACTACCAATCGGCCAGGGGCACCTTTCCGCCGAGCATGCTCCATACGCCGGGAACCACTTTCACGAGCAACAACGGCTCCTGGTCGATCCATGGCCGCATCCTTCCCTATCTTGAGGAGGGCGCCGCGGCCGTGAAGGTGAACCTTGAGCAGGCCTGGGACGACGGCTTCAGCCCGGAGAATCTCACCAGGAACTGGGGGACGGTGAAGGACGCCCGCATCGGCCCGTTCTTCTGCCCGAGTGAAACGAATCTCTTCTTCCGCACCAAGACCCGCAGTGGCGCGGAGGTCCCGTATGTCTTCCCTCACACATACGGATTCAACTTTGGCACCTGGTTCGTCTATGACCCTGCGACGGGACAGGGTGGCGACGGGTCCTTCCACCCCAACTCCAATTTCACTCCGGCGAAATTCACCGACGGCCTGAGCAAGACGTTCTGTATCGCGGAGGTGAAAGCCTTTACCCCCTACGTCCGCAACACGAGCGATCCGAGCGGCAGCTACCCGGCACAGTCGCCCCCGTCCGATGCTGCTGCTGTCGTCGGGCTGGCCACCGGCATGTCGGCTGGCGACACCAAGCTCGGCGCTACCACCAACGACAACACCGGCCACACCGAATGGCCCGACGGCCGCGTGCACCACAGCGGGTTCACGACCACGCTGACACCCAACACGCGAGTGCCCTATCAATCGGGATCCGCCACCTACGACTTTGACTTGAACTCCCGGCAGGAAGGGAACAGCGCTAACGCCAAGACATTCGCCGCCATCACCTCCCGGAGCCACCACGCAGGCATCGTGACCATTGCCATGATGGACGGCTCGACGGCCTCGATTGCCAACTCCGTCGAGGCCGCCATTTGGCGGGCACTGTCGACGCGGAGCGGCGGCGAGGTGCAGCAGCTGCCTTGACGCCCCCGGTACGGTCGCACGCCCGGCACGCGCATCGCGTTTCCCAATCTGCTAGGGTGAAAGCCCCTGCGGGTCCCGGATCGACGGCATTCGAGCGGCTATCCCGGCCGCGTGCCCGAGATCGGACACTGGCCGCAGGCAGTTTTTCTTTTCGGAGGCGTGTCGATGGATATTCTCGGTGAAATTCTCAAGCAGGTTCTCGAAGGCGCCGCGCAGCAACAGCAGCAGGCCCCGCAGCAACGGGCGCCCCAGCCGCAGCAGCGGGCTCCGCAACCGCAAGGCAGCCCGCAGGGCATGCCGTCCGCGAACGATCTGCAGGACATCTTCACGCAGATCTTCGGTGGTGGCTCGGCCCAGAAGCTGCCCGAGGTCGTCAAGCAGTTCGAGGACAAGGGGCTCCGCGATCAGGTCGATTCGTGGGTCCGCACCGGTCCCAATAAGCCGGTCGACCGGAAGCAGATCGAGGACGTGTTCGGCCGTCGTGAACTCGACGAGATTGCCGGCAAGCGCAACATCGACCGCGACCAGCTGGCCGAGGTGCTCAGCCGTTACATCCCGAAGATCATCGACGAACTGACCCCGACCGGCCAGATGCAGGCCCGTCGTTAGCCGTCATTTCCCACACCCGGGCCCGCCGCGCATGCTCCGCGGCGGGCCCGCGGCGTGATGGGTGGTATACTTCTCACATGGCCAGCCCCTTCGCCGACCACCCCTGCCCGATCGGCCCGCTGCGGACCCCTGGGCGAGCGCTCCTGGTCTGCGTGCTTTCGGGCTGCGTGGTCCTGTTCAATCCCCTGCCGCAACCGCTGCTGGCCTGGCGGGAGGATCCCCGGCCGGCCGCCGACACGCCCGCGGGCGTGGAAGTGCCACAGCACATGCCACAAGACATGTCGCAGGGCCGCCGCGGCTCCCGCCGTGCGCAGCGGCGAGGCTCCCGCCGCCGCCAGCCGCTCGACGAACTGCCGGTCGAGGTGGCGCCCGCCGACCAACGGCGGCCATCCGTCACGGCCGGAGGACCTCCCATCCAGGCCGATGCCACGCTGGCTTCGCCCTTTCTGTCGGCCAGTGCGAATGCCTCCGGCGTCACGGCGCATCGCGACCAGCCGTATGGCCGGCAGCAGGCCGACCGTTCCCGACATGGTCGGCAGCGGTTCGATCTCCATCTGCCGGCCGGCTGCAATGCCGGCGGCATGCCGCTGGTGGTGTGGATCCACGGTGACACCTGGCGGGACGGCTCCAAGGCCGATTGCCCCGTGGTGTGGCTGGCCAACCAGGGCTATGCGGTGGCGAGCATCGGCTACCGGCTCAGCGATACCGCGGTGTTTCCCGCGCAGCTGGACGACTGCCGCGACGCCATTGCGGAGATCGAGCGGAATGCCGAGGTCTGGGGGATCGACCGCAATCGCGTGGCCGTCGTCGGCAGCGGCGCCGGCGGCCATCTGGCAGCGCTCGTCGGCCTCGCAAACCCGGCGACACCGCCCGGTTCGAACGCCGCCGATGGCCCCGCTGACAATCCCCTTCCCCGCATCGCGGCGGTCTGCGCCGTCGCCGCTCCAGCGAGCCTCACCACCCTGGGCCCGGAGCAGGACCGTCCCCATTCTCCCGCCAGCCAACTGGTGGGCGGCCCACTGCCGGAATTTCGTGAAGCAGCGCAGCGGGCCAGCCCGGTCACGTATGTGTCGGCCGACGATCCGCCCGTGCTGATCCTGCACGGCGCCGCCGATGACACCGTGCCCGCGAAACAGGCCGTGGAGTTCGATGCGGCGCTCAAGGCCGCCGGCGTCGACAGCACGCTGGTGGTGCTCCCCACTGTCGGCCACAGGCCAGGGCTCGACCTGGGCACGCCCGCCGGACAGGCCCTGCTCTCCTTCCTCGACCGTGTGCTGGGGGCGGGTGTTCGCCCCCAGCATGCCCCCCTCCCGTGAAGCCGGACCACCGTCATGCCGGTCCCCAGCCGGCAGCGAACATGACCCGCCGCACCCTGCTCTGGCGGGCCGGCCTGCTCGCCGGAGCGGTGCCCATCGGAGCCGCGATCGACGGCGCGCTGATCACACCGCGGCGACTCGTGACGAGCCATCATGCCTTCGGACAGGGCGACCCGGCCGACCGCCTGCGGATCCTCCAGGTCAGCGACCTGCATGTGCGCGGCATGGGCACACTCGAGCAGCAGTTGCTCGAACAGGTCCATGCCGCGCAGGCCGACCTCATCGTGATCACCGGCGATGCGATCGACCGGGCCGAGTCGCTCCCACAACTCGACACACTCCTGGGCGAGTTTCCCCGATCGCCACGCGTGCTCGCCATCCTCGGCAACTGGGAATACCGCAGCGGCGTCGGTCCCGGTGAGTTCGCCCGCACCTACGCTCGTCACGGCATCGAACTGCTCGTCAACCGCTCCATCGACCTCGCACACCGCGGCCGGAGAATCCGGATCACGGGGTTCGACGACATCCTCGACGGCAGGCCCGATGCCGCCACCGCCCTCGCAGGCGCATCACCGCTCGACCACCATCTCGTGCTCGCCCACTGCCCGATCGCGCGGGATAGCTTGGGGTTGCCGCCGGAGCATCCCGCGTCGCTCGTGCTCGCCGGCCACACGCATGGCGGCCAGGTGGCCCCCTTCGGCATGGCCACGATCCTGCCCGGAGGGTGCGGACGGTATGTCGCGGGCTGGTACCGTGACGGCGGGCCGCCGATGTATGTCTCGCGCGGCATCGGCACGTCGCTGGTGCCAATCCGCGTCGGCGCGACACCGGAACTCGTCCGCATCGACTGGCGGCTCTCGTCACGGCAAAACAACATCTGATCTCGCCAACGCACGACCGGCACGACCCGCGACACCGCTCTAACCGCTCTGCGGCGCCCGTCCTGCCTTCCCTGTGCAGAGTCCTCGCGCGGGAGTCGATAGCTTCTGTACGGCGCTGTCGATCCGGCGAGTACGCGTGCCCCTCGCCCGCGAACGGACTCGGCCGCCCAGCCTCTTTCCTTCGAGAACCCCACACCGGGGAAGGCCCTCACCGCTCATGCCATCGCCCTCTCGTCGCAGCAATCTGTCCACGTCTGCCGTCCAAAACCCGCTCGAGACCTATCTCCGCGACATCAATGCCACCTCGCTCCTCACGGCCGAGGACGAACGGCGGCTGGCGACGGCCATCGGCCGGGGCGACGCCCAGGCGCGGGACCATATGATCCGTGCCAACCTGCGGCTGGTGGTGAACATCGCGCGGGGCTACTCGAACCGCGGCCTGCCCCTGCCCGACCTCATCGAGGAGGGAAACCTCGGGCTGCTGCGGGCCGTCGAGGGCTTCGATCCCACGATGGGCACGCGGTTCAGCACCTACGCCAGCTACTGGATCAAGCAGTCGATCAAGCGGGCGCTGATCAACTCCGGGAAGACGATCCGCATCCCGGCCTACATGGTGGAGCTGCTCTCGAAATGGCGCCGCGCCACGGCACGCCTGAGCGATAGCCTGGGCCGCCCGCCCACGCCCGAGGAGGTGGCGCGGATGCTGGGTCTGGCGCGGAAGAAGCTGCCGATCATCAAGAAGGCGATCCATGTGCACCAAAATGCGCCACAGACCGAGCAGGCCGATGGGGGCTGGTCGCTGGGCGAACTGGTCCGTGACGAAAACGCGAAGTGTCCCGCGGAGGTGCTGCTCGATCACGATACGCTGCGGCACGTGCTGCGGCGGATCGACACGCTCGACGACCGGGCCGCGAAGATCATCCGGCTGCGTTTTGGTCTGGGCGGCGTCGAGCCGATGACGCTCAAGGAAATCGGGGCGGTGCTCGGCCTGACGCGGGAACGAGTGAGGCAGATCGAGTCGGAAACGCTCGCCAATCTCGCCATGGCCATTGACGGCGTCCCACGGGCGACGATCCGGCTGCGGCACGGGGCCTGACGTCAGCCTCCGTATGGAGTAGGCTGTCGCCATGGACCTCACCCCCTTCATCCGCCCCGTGCCCGATTTCCCCAAACCGGGCATCCTGTTTCGGGACATCACGCCGCTGTTGGCCGACGCCGCCGCGCTGGCCGGTAGCATCGAGCAGCTCGCGGCGCCCTGGCGCGGTGTCCGGATCGACGCCATCGCGGCCGTCGAAGCCCGCGGCTTTCTCTTCGCCACACCGCTGGCGATGACTCTCGGCGTGGGAGTGATCCCGGTGCGGAAGCCCGGCAAATTGCCCGCCGACACGCTGGAGCATGAATAC
Source organism: Pirellulales bacterium (assembly GCA_044236455.1). GTDB lineage: Bacteria > Planctomycetota > Planctomycetia > Pirellulales > UBA1268 > CAMCQY01. The sequence goes on along the minus strand of JBIIGJ010000068.1, from coordinate 8,527 downwards.
GATCTCGAATACGGCCGCGACCGGCTCCAGATGCACCGCGGCGTGCTCCCGGCCGGCGCGCGGGTGCTGGTCGTCGATGACGTGCTGGCCACCGGCGGCACGGCGGCGGCCTGCATGCGGCTCATCGAGGCGGGCGGCGGACACGTGGCGGGCGCGGCGTTCCTGATCGAGATCCAGCCGCTGGGCGGACGTGAACGGCTGGCGCCGCACCGCGTCGAAGCCGCGCTCGTCTACTAGCTGGTTCTGGAAAAAGCCTTCCATGCCACGCGTCGTTGTCGCCATGTCGGGCGGGGTCGATTCGAGCGTGGCGGCGAGCCTGTTGGTGGAAGCAGGCTACGACTGTGTGGGCGTGTTCATGCGGCACGGTCGGCCCGCGCTGCCCGCGGAAACGACGTCGCCCGCAGCCCTGCCGATCCTGACCAGCGGCCATCAGGGCTGCTGCAGCGCCGCCGACGCCCTCGACGCCAGGCGGGTGGCCGACCGGCTGGGGATTCCGCTGTTCGCCCTCGATCTCACCGATGACTTCGACCGGATCATCGACTATTTCGCCGCGGAGTATGGCCGCGGCCGCACCCCCAATCCCTGCGTGCGGTGCAACTCGTGGATCAAGTTCGGCCGGCTCTTCGACCATGCCGACGCCATCGGGGCCACGCACGTGGCCACGGGCCACTACGCCCGGCTGGATCAGACAGCCGACGGCCGGCCACGGCTCTCGCGCGGAGTCGATGCCGCCCGCGATCAGTCCTACGTGCTCTTCGACGTGCCGCCGGAGCGGCTCGGCCGCATGCTCCTGCCCGTGGGTGCCATGCCCAAAGACGCCGTCCGCAGCCGGGCGGCGGTCCTCGGACTCGTCACCGCCGACAAGCCCGACAGCCAGGAGATCTGCTTCGTCGCCTCGGGCGAACATGCCCGGCTCGTGAGCCACCGCCTCGGCGGCTCCCGCGCCGGAGAGATCGTCACCCAAGACAGCCGCGTGCTCGGGCGGCATGATGGCATCGAACACTTCACGGTCGGCCAGCGTCACGGCCTCAGGCTGGCCGTGGGCCGGCCGCTCTACGTCGTCCGCATCGAGCCCGACACCTGCCGGATTGTGGTGGGAGACCGCGAGGAGGTGCCGGAGACGGAACTGGTGGCGGGCGAGTCGAGTTGGCTCGAGCCGGTGCCCGACGGGCCGTTTGAGTGCCTCGTGCAGTGCCGCGCCCAGCGGGGGCCGGCGCCGGCAGTCGTCACCCCCTTGGGTCCTGGGCGATTTTCCGCCCGGTTCACCGGCGGCCCGGACCGCTCGCCTGGCCCCATCTCCCCGGGTCAGCCGGCGGTCTGCTATGCCGCCGACCGCGTGCTCGGGGGTGGCTGGATCGAAGGGTAGCGGTCGAGAGTGGCGAGGCGTGTTGTCCCGAACTAGGCTGGCAGCACGGCCCTACCCCATTCCCAAGGGCCGCCCTTCCCCGCCCCACGAGACTGCCGTGAACGAACTTCCTGCTTTGCCCGTGCCGATCCTGTTGGTCGCCTGCCTCGTGCTGGGCCTCGTGGCCCTGACGATGCTTCTGCTCATCTTCAACTACGGCCAGCTCTGGTTTCAGGCCTTCTGGTCGAAGGCGCCCGTGCGGTTCCTCGAACTGCTCGGCATGAGCCTGCGGAAGGTCAACGCGCGGACGATCGTGCAGGCCAGGATCATGGCCGTGCAGGCGGGCCTCGGCAGCGACATCACGGCGCGACGGCTCGAGGCGCACTATCTCGCCGGCGGCGACGTCCCCCGTGTGATCCGCGCGCTGATCGTGGCCCACCGCGCCGACCTCGACCTCGACTTCGACCGGGCGTGTGCGATCGACCTGGCCGGCCGCGACGTGCTCGACGCCGTGCAGACGAGCGTCAACCCCAAGGTGATTGACTGCCCCGACACCCGTACGGGCAAGTCGACATTGTCGGCCGTGGCCAAGAACGGCGTCGAACTCAAGATCCGGGCCCGCGTCACCGTACGAACGAACCTGCAGCAGCTCATCGGCGGCGCCACCGAGGAAACGATCATCGCGCGGGTGGGCGAGGGCATCATCACCTCGATCGGCTCGTCTGACAGCCACTTTGAGGTCATGGAACACCCCGACACGATTTCGAAGGCCGTGCTGCAGCGTGGGCTCGATGCGCAGACCGCATTTCAGATCGTGTCGATCGACATCGCCGATATCGAGGTGGGGGAAAACATCGGTGCCCGCCTCCAGGCGGATCAGGCCGAGGCCGATACCCGCGTGGCCCGGGCCAAGGCCGAGGAACGGCGGAGCGTCGCCATCGCCCGCGAGCAGGAGATGAAGGCCGCCACGGCCGAAAATCGTGCCCGACTGTTCCAGGCAGAGGCGCTCGTTCCACAGTCGATCGGCGACGCGTTCCGCGCCGGCCGCGTGCAGACCCAGAATCCCGCGGCCAGTCCGAGCCCGGCGTGATGCGGCGACACCCAAGACCCCCAACCTGCCCGGACTATCCGGCTTGATGGTTAGATTCCGCACAGTCCGGGGAATAAGGCCAAACCTTGACGGCGTCAGATGCCGATATCTCTCCCTGGGTGGCGACCGCGTCAGGATGACGCTGGGCCTCGATGGTCCGCCACGCCACGCCCGAGAGAAGCCTCTCGGCAATCGCGTACCAGGCAAACAAGGGAGTGTTAGATATGGCCATGCGTCGTCTCCGCGTTTATACGGGCCCCGATCTGAGCCAGCAGAATGTGGCGGTGCTGGAACAGCCCAGCGAAAAGAGCGTCCGCATCCGACTCGGCGAAGTGCTCCCCCTGCTGGCTGACGCCGTGGTGAGCAATCGGACCTGGCTCACGGACTTCAAGGACGACGAAATCTCGATCTCCTCCGACCTGCACGATGTGCTGCTGGCCTACCGGCACTTCCGCCGGCCCGGGGCCTGACGCCGGCCCGGCGGCTGACGGGAGGCGGGCTGAAGAGCTGGTGGGATGGCCGTTGGTGTGTCGGCATACCGGTGCCCGGGGCCCCACGCGAGACACCCCTCTTGCGAGTGTCTCCACGGTGGGGCATAATCCCCCTGGATCCGCCGCCGGCTTGACTTGCACCTCATGACTATCGCCTTGAATCTTTCGGACTTGGGTCGACGCGTCCGAGCCGCGCGTCTGGCCCGCCGTCTGACCCTCGACGAGGTCGTCTCCCGGGCCAAGTTCACGGTCAGTTGGCTCTCGAAGCTCGAGAACGGCCAGCTCACGCCATCGCTGGAGGGCCTGGTCAAACTCGCCGAGGTGCTCGAATGCGGTGTCGACGCGCTGGTCGAGGGACTGTCGGTCCCGCCGCAGTATGTCGTGGTGAAGCAGGGCGAGGGGCGGATGGATCCCTCCCGCGACTCCCGCAGCGGCTACGCGACCGAAAGCCTCGCCGACCAGTGGCGGGATCGGGCCATGAACCCCGTGATCGTCCATCTCTCGGGCGTGGGCAACCGCCATCATCCCGACAACCACGACGGCGAGCGGTTTCTGCTGGTGCTCGACGGCGAAATCAAACTGGAATACGGCGATGAACTGATCCACCTCGCCAAGGGCGACAGCGTCTATATCTACGCCGCCATTCCCCACGTGCTCGCACCGGCGGGCCGCGGCACGGCGAAGGTGCTGAGCGTGTCCTACGATCCCAAGCCTGCTGCCACCCCCCCGCACGGTGGCAGCGGCAGCCGCGGAAGAGGCAGACCGCGCAAGACCGCAGCGGCCTCCAAGGCAAAGCCACGCTCGCCGGCGACCCGCCGCGACCGGTCCTGACACCGCCGGCCGTCCGGTTGGCAATGCTGCTCCGGTTGGTCAATGCTTCGGGGAGAGTAGACTCAGGGAGCCCTTTGGAGGCCGCGGGCCCTTGCCTCTCGGTCCATACGCTTTCCTGTGAGTCCACTCCTCTTTCCCGTTCAGGGAGCCGCTCCCATGCCGCTGTCGCGCCGTGATTTCGTGGAAACCGCCCTCTCGCTCGCGGCCACCGCCCTGGCCGGCATGCCGTCCGCCCCAGCCGAGGCCGCCGAGGCCGGTGCCGCAGCCCGCTCACGTCCCCATGAAAAAATCCGCGTCGCCACGATCGGCGTGAACGGACAAGGAGCGGCCCATGTCGGCGAATGGCTGGCGAACCCCGATGTCGAACTCGTGGCGATCTGTGACTGCGATCCCTCCGCGTACGTGCGGCTGTGCGAAAAGCGTTTCAAGAACGCGCTGCACCCGCCGGCCTACGTGCAGGACGTTCGCCGACTGCTCGACCGCAAGGACATCGACGCCGTTTCGATCGCCACGCCCAACCACTGGCACGCCCTGATGGCGATCTGGGCGATGCAGTCGGGCAAGGATGTGTACGTGGAAAAGCCCTGCAGCCACAACGTGGTCGAGGGCCGCGTCATGACCCAGTGGGCGCGGAAGCTCGGCCGCATCTGCCAGATGGGCGTGCAGAGCCGCAGCATGACCGGCATGCGGGAAACACTCGACTTCGTGAAGAGCGGGAAGATCGGTGATGTGAAGGTGGCCCGCGCGCTGTGCTACAAGCGGCGGCCGAGCATCGGGCTGGTCGAGACGCCCGCCCCGATTCCGCCGGGTCTCGATTTCGACCTCTGGGCCGGCCCTGTCCCAGCCGAGGTGCCGACCCGCACGAGACTTCATTACGACTGGCACTGGAACCATATCACCGGCAACGGTGATCTCGGCAACCAGAATCCGCACGAACTCGACAAGGCCCGGTGGGGGCTCGGCAAGCAGGAACTTCCCAGGCGGGTCGTCAGCCTTGGCGGCCGCCTCGGCTACATCGACAATGGCGACACGGCCAACAGTCAGGTGACGATCTACCAGTGGGACGACGCCCTGCTCATCTCCGACGTGCGGGGGCTCGAGATCAAGTCGCCGGTGACGTTCGGCCTGAAGGCCGGGCCGCTTGGCACCGGCAACATCTGGTACGGCACCAAGGGCTACGTCGTCTCCCCCAGCTACACGTCCGGTGTCGCCTACGACCTCGATGGCAACGAGCTGGGCAAGTGGTCGGGCGGCAGCTACCAGCAGCACTTCGCGAATTTCGTCAAGGCGATCAAGAGCCGCAACCACAAAGATCTCCACCTCGACATCGAGGACGGGCATCTGTCGAGCGCGCTGGCGCACCTGGGCAACGTGTCGTGGACGCTCGGCCAAGCGGTGTCCGCCGGCACCCGGCCGACGCTCGCCGCAAGCGACAAGCACGTGGCCGACACATGGGACAGCTTCGAGGCCTATTGCCGGGAAGACAACGTCGACTTCACCGCCACGAAGCTGACGCTCGGCCGGGAAATCACGATCGATCCCGCAACCGAGCAGTCGACCGACGCCGAGGCGAACCGGCTCTTCACCCGCGACTACCGCAAGGGCTTCGAACTGCCGCGGGTGTAGCCGGCAGATTCAGGTCGGTGTGGACAGGAGCAGCTGCCAGTATTCCACGTCGAGCCAGCGGCCGAACTTGAACCCCACCTCGCGGAGCGTGCCGCCGTGGGTGAAGCCGAGCCGGCGGTGCAGGCTGAGGCTCGCCGTATTCGTGGCGTCGATCACGCCCACCATCATGTGCAGGTCCCGCGTGCGGGCCTCCTCGATGAGCGACTCCAGCAGCGTCCGCCCCACGCCGCGGCCACGAAACCGGGCGTCGACGTAGACGGAATGCTCGACAGAATGGCAATACGCCGGGAACGGCCGGAAGGCTCCCCATGTGGCAAAGCCTGCCAACCGACCGGGCTCCCCTTCCATCCCGAGCACCGGCAGGCCGGCTGCCTGCTTGGCCGCCCACCATGCCGCCATCATTTCACTGCTCCGCGGCTCGTATTCATAGAGTGCGGTCGTGTGGAGGATCTCGTGGTTGTAGATCGCCCGAATCGCCTCGAGGTGCTCTTCGCCGCAGCGGATCACGGCCTGCTGCCCGCCGGCAGCGTCTGTCCTAACCACGGCGTTGCGCCGTCGGGGCGGGCGGCGTGAGCAGCGACACGACGACGAGCACGAGAAACCCGAGCGGGATCGTCACGATGCCCGGCTGGCTGAACGGCACGATCGATGCCTCCCGGCTCCAGCCGTAGACTTTTTCGAAGGTGTCGGCCGACAGGAGGATCCACGCCAGCGACGAGACCATCCCCACGGTCACCGCGGCGATGATCCCCTGTTTCGTCGTCCGAGGCCAGAAGAGCAGCATCACCAGCGCCGGGAGGTTGGCGCTCGCGGCGATGTTGAACGCCCAGCCCACGAGAAAGCTGACATTGAAGCTGCGAAACAGCACGCCCAAGACCATCGCGATGATCCCGAGGACAACCGCCGCGATCTTGCCGCACCGCACCTTCTCGTGATCTGTCATCGCGACACCGAAGACGTTTTCCACCAGGTCGTGGGCCACCGCGCCGCTACCGGCCATGATCAGGCCGCTCACTGTGCCGAGCACCGTCGTGAAGGCGATCGCCGAGATGATCGCGAACAGCGTGGTGCTGAACGACTTCGCCAGCAGCGGCGCGGCCATGTTCGTGCTCGTGGGATCGAGCGCGCCACTCGTCATCGCCCCCAGCCCCAGGTAGAGCGTGAGCACGTAGAAGGCGCCGATCGCCGCGATCCCCACCACCGTGCTCTGCCGTGCCGCGGCCGCGTCCTTCACCGTGTAGTAGCGGATGAGGATGTGCGGCAGCGACGCGGTGCCGCAGAAGAGGGCGAGCATGAGGCTCGCGAAATCGAGCCGGTCGGCGAGCTTCCCACTCGTGAGCCCCTTGAAGTAGCCACCCGGCTTGAGCAGCTCGGAACCCTTGCGCTCGACGGGCGAATAGGTCGTGTGGGTGCCTTCGGCATCCGTGTGCTTTTTGCTCGACCAGGTCACGATCGTCGAGTCTTCCAGGGCTGCCAAGTATTCCAGGGGCCTCAGCGGCCCGGTCACCGTTTTCCCGGCGTAGCGGTCCGGCAGCGCCTTGAGCGTGCCGACCGGCCGCAGATCATGGTCCTTCGACTGCGGCTTGCCGTCGATGAGCACGGTGCCTGTGGGAGTGACCGTGCGAACCTGCGGCGCGAGATTCGCAGCGGGGCCGGTGCCCACCACGAGGCCGCGGTTGAGGATCATCGCCGCGAGGATGCCGCAGAAGAACACGAGCAGCGATCCCTTGATGAACTGCACCCAGGTCGTGGAGACCATGCCCGCCGTGACGACGATCATGGTGACGGCCACGCCCACGAGGATCACACCGACCGTATGCGGCAGGCCCAACAGCGGCACGATCAGGTCGCCCGCGCCGACCATCTGCGGAATGAGATAGAAGATGCTGACGACGAGCGTCGAGATCGCGACCGCCAGCTTGATGCCGCGGCTGTTGAACCGGCTGTCGAGGGCGTCGGCAAAGGTGAATTTCCCGAGTGCCTTGATCGGCTCGGCAATCACGAACAGCGCCACGATCCAGCCCGCGAGGAAACCGATCGAGTAGAGGAAACCATCGTAGCCGTTGAAGGCGATCATGCCGCAGATGCCGAGGAACGACGCCGCCGAAAGATAGTCACCGGCGAAGGCGATGCCGTTGACGAACCAGTGGATCTCGCCATGGGCGGCATAGTAGCCTTTGGCCGACTGGCCCTTCCGGCCAAGGTAGAACGACAGCCCGACGACGCCGAGCACAAAGGCGGCGAAGATCGCGATGGCCACGGGGGAAGATTCGTAGAGCATCGACAGGAAGTCCTTTCAAAAACGATAGCCCGCAGGGATTGCCTGCTTGCCTGTCAGCTGCGGGGCGGGCCGCCAGCTTCGACCGAACGACAGGCGACCATGTAGATGATGGCGAGCACGAACGCGCCCGCGATCAGCCCCATCCCATAGGCGATGGCCAGATTGACGCCGCCGAAGGGCCGCAGCGAGAGCAGGTCGGGGCGGAACAGCACGAGGGCCATGAAGCCCGCGTAGAGCAGCACGTAGATCCAAAAGAGTGCCAGGCCGATGCGACTGCTGGCCGACCAGGCAGGGGTGCGGTCGCTTGATTCAGATCGTGATTGAGATGCAGACATACCCGCCTCCGGCTGATGGTTCCCACGTTTTCAGCGAGGCCGAGAGTGTAGCATCACCATGGCCACCGTGCGGCGGAGCGTAACGCCAAGCCCACGACCTACGCGGCGTCCTTTTGGTTCGCCTTGGGGGTCGCCTGGGGATTGTTCTTGCGGCCATTGAGCGGTTCCGTCCGCCACCAGTCCGGGCCCTCGGCTTCCACCTCGGCCGTATACGCGCGGAGGCGAGCCATCATCGCGGCCAGTCGATCGGGTTCCTGGGCAGCCAGATTCGTCGCTTCATTCTGATCGGTAGCGAGATCGTAGAGTTCGGGCTTTTCCAGCGACTCGTCCACGACGATCTTCCAATCCCCCTCGCGGTAGGCCACTTTTCCGCCCCACCGCCAATAGAGGGGCACCTGCCGACGCACCACATCGCCAGAGAAGAGCGGCAGAATGCTCGTGCCATCGAGCTTTCGGCCCGCCGGCGGCTCGATCCCCGCCGCCGCCAGCATGGTGGGGAACACATCACTGCCGATCACCGGCACACCA
>JBIIGJ010000186.1:0-5128 GCA_044236455.1 Pirellulales bacterium | reverse complement strand
CGCCGCACGCCTGGCTGGTGGCCTTCATTCCGCTCGTGATCGCCAGCGGCGGCAATTCGGGCAACCAGTCGGCCACGCTCGTGATCACCGCCCTCTCCACCGGCGACTGCAAGCTCGCCGACTGGCCGCGGATTCTCCGGCGGGAGTTCGCGTTGGGACTGCTGCTCGGCGGCCTCTTGGCGATTCCCGGCTACTGCCTGGCGCTCGCCTACGCGCCCACCGCGGCCGCGGCGCTCGTGATTCCGCTGACGATTCTGGGCGTGGTGATGATGGGGACGATGGTGGGGTCGGTGCTGCCGCTCGTCTTCCGCTCGATCGGGCTTGATCCCGCCTTGATGAGCAACCCGTTCGTGTCGGCGATCGTCGACATCGTGGGGATCGTGCTCTACATGCTGATCGCTGTCGTCATGCTGGATTGACTCGCCGCAGACGGCCGACGGCCCCGTCGTGAGCCAAGCGCGGTGGCCTGGTTCGAGCGAATGCCCGGCCCCGCTTCACAGCGACTGGAACAACGGCGAACGAGCAAAAGCCTCCACGAACGACCGCAGCCGGTAGCCTTCGGCCCGGGCGGCATCCACGACTGCCTCGATCATCGCGGCATCGTCGATCGTCGGCACCCGGCGCAGGGCGTAGGTGACGAACTGTCCGACGAGCGCCCTCGCGAACCGGTCGTCATCCGCCGCGAGGAGCCGCTTGAACTCGGCCGGACCGGCGAACCGGCGGCCGTCGGGGAGCGTGCCCGAGGCATCCACGACCGGATCCTCTCCGCGGCCTCCGTCGACCCGCTCGCGATCCCGCCAGCGGCCCAGCGCGTCGTAATTGTCGAACGCGAAGCCGAGCGGATCGATCGCTGAGTGGCAGGCGGCGCAGGTCGCGTGGCTCGCATGGCTCGCCAGTTGCATGCGAACGGTGGCCTTCTGCTCGTCGCGCGGCTTGGGCTCGAGCGGCTCGATGTTCGGCGGTGGTGGCGGCGGCGAGCGACCCGTGAGGGTCTCGAGCAACCACGCGCCACGATGCACCGGCCGGTGCCGCGTGCCGTCGGACGTGAGCGACAACACCGCCGCCTGCGTGAGCAGCCCCCCCCGCCTGCCGTCCGCAGCGACCGCAGTCCGTCGCCACCCGGAAGCCGCCGGCGGGTCGAGACCGTAGTGGCGGGCCAGACGCGGATTGAGAAGTGTCCAATCGGAATCGAGAAATTCTGCGATCGGCCGATTCTCGCGGAACATCACCGCGAAATACCTGGAGCATTCCTCCGCCATGCTCCGCTCGAGCCAGCCGTCGTAATCGGGATAGAGGGACTTGTCGGGAGCGAACATGCCGAGCCTGTGCAACTGCAGCCATTGTCGCGGAAAGCTCTCCTCGAACCGCCCGATGCGGGGATCATCGAGCATCCGCGTCACCTGCTCGACGAGCACGTCCGGCTCGTGCAGCTTCCCAGCGCGGGCATCGGCGAGCAGACGCTCGTCGGGGATCGAGCTCCAGAGAAAGAACGAAAGCCGCGCGGCGAGTTCCAGATCATCGACCCGATCCCGCCGCGCTTCCGACTGCCCCTCACGCAGATAGCAGAAACGATGCGACGTCAGCACCGCCACGACCGCCGTCCGGTACGCAGCCGGCAGGCTCGCTCCCGCGGACACCTCCCGGGCCACGAGGTCGGCGAGCGGCGCGATCTCGTTCTCGTCGACCGGTCGCCGCCAGGCCCGCTCCGCGAGCCGCACGAGGCAGCCGCGGACCGCCGCGGGCTCGGCGTCGGCGGGAAACAGGCCGCGGCGCTTCTCGCGGTCGGACTCGAGCTCGATCGGCCCCTCGACCTCGACGGAGTCCACGAGCACGAGCGGCACCAGCGGCGTGCCATCGGCTGCCAAAAACATCGCATCGCGCGGATTGGGCCGATGGGCCGCGAGCGTGGCGATCGTGTTCGGCACGCCGTTGTGCACGCCGGGCGACTGGAGGGCGAACGTGCCGGGAGCCTCGTTGAGAAGATCGATCGGCCCCGCGGGGAGCAGCCGCTCGAGGTCGATCACGACCGGCGCGGCCTCGGCGGCGACCACGTCGGCCCCGTCGAGCACCCGCTTGATTCCCGCATGCCAAAGGGAGAGCCGCGGCGTGCGGCCCTTGAACGACGCCAGGCCGCTGGCCCGGATGCGCAAGCGATAGAGCCCCGGCGTCGCGAGCGTGCCCACGTTCCGGCGCGTGCCGGGCGCGAGCAGCCACCGCTGCCCTTCCGGCGGTGCGAGCCGGGCCGTGCGGCTCTCGGCGGGACGGTCGGGAAATGCCAGCGTCGCCGCCACCTCGGCGGCCTGCAGATACCGCTCGACGTGATCGGGAGCGAGCGTGAGCACCGCCCCGACCCTTTCGAACCCGTGCCACCGCGGATCCTCGTGGAGCAGGCCGGGCTGCCTCGTGTCGAGATGCACACCGAGGAGGTCGTAGATCGCATGACCGTATTCCTCGCGGCTGAGGCGGTAGAGGCTCACCGGTCCCCGCCGTCCCATGCGCACCGCCTGACCCGCGTCGAGCCTACGACTGATCGAGTCGATCGTCTCGGCGATCTCCGCCCCCGAAGGCCGCGGCTCCTCCTTGGGCGGCATCTCGCCGGCCGCGATCCGCGACCGCACCTCGGCCCACCGCTCCGCGACCGTCATGTCTCCGAAGTCGCGGGCCAGGTCATCGAGGCGGAAGCCGCCCTCCTGCGTGTCCGCATCGTGGCAGCGCAGACAGTGCCTGGAAAAAAACGCCTCCGCTGCCGCATCGGCCGGCGGAGCGGCGGATACGAAGCCGTCGAGCACCAGCGCGAGGCCTGCGGCTACCGCGGCCGCGGGCCCGATGCGGCACGCGACGATCGATGCTCTCGTGGGACAAGTCTTCATGCGGGTATTCATGCGGGTATTCATGGGAGTCTTCAGGGCCTCACCATCCGCTGCGACTTCTCCAGGTCTGCCTCGGAAAGCAGCCGTTCCTCGGGCGGCATCGTCACGAACTTCCAGCCATCGGCCTTCACCCGCACGAACCGGCCCGGGCGGTAGCCTTCGAGCAGCTCCTCGAAGGCGATCGTGGCATGCACGCCGCTCGACCCCGGGGGCGGATCGGCGTCGGTCTTCCAATCGACCACCTTGCCGATCTTTTTGTCGCCCCGGTGATACCAGGTGCGGAGCGTCTTCTCCGCCACCGCCACGCCGAACCCAGCCTCCCGCTGAGCCTCGAGCTCCGCGAGCAGCTGGGGATCGGTGCCGCTGAAGAACGTGAGTCCCAGTCGGCCGCCGCCATGGTCGGCCGGCTCGAGCCAGTCGACACGAGCCGGCACCCACCGCTGCCGCTGGTGCCGCAGGTGGCGGCGGTTCTGCAGCTCGGTCGCGAACCTGCGGCTGGCTTCGTCGAGCCAGATGTCGGTGACGCCGTATTCCCGCTGCTGCCAGGCCGGGGCCCAGCCCAGGTTCACCTGCACCGTCATGCCCGGCTCGACGGCCTCGGCCTCGACGAGCCGCCGGTCCTGCCAGACCCGTGTCACGGAATCGATGTCGAAGCGGAAGCGTTCATTGATGCCACCGGGCACGGCCGGCCCCTCCGGCTCGAGGAAGACGTGCCCCTGATTCAAGGCGATCGAGGCAACTCTCCACGACCGGCCGCGGCGGGCGTAGAAGCTAAAGTCATCCTCGAGCACGACCGCATGGTCGTAGCTGTGCTCCGGCCGCACGAAGCCCTCGCGGGGCGGCGGCACGGTGCCCTCCTCTCCCGACGGTGGCCGGACGAACCGGCCGTGCAGGTGCGTTCCCAGGGGAACGTCCTTCAGCTCGGCCCGCGAGCCGTGGAGCCAGACTTCGCAATAGGGGAGCAGCGCGAAGGCGTGCAGGCTGAAGTGCGGGAAGAACCCGTCGTGGAGCCCGTCGGGCCGCAGGCAGCCGCGGCGGTTGACCGGATCGATCTCCACCAGCTCGCCGGCCAGATGGATGCCAGCCCCCGGCAGTGGAAAACCGTCGGCCGCCAACGCCGCATCACGAATGGCGGCGTCTTCAGCGGGCGGCGGAGGTGGCGTGGCGGCGTGGAGCACCGCCGGCACGAGCACCGCGACCACCGGCAGGAGCCATCCGAACGTGCGAGCTGACATGCGAGAATTGCACCTGCGATTCGGAATTCTTCCCGGCGGAATGATTGTTCGCTAGTATCCCACCGAACCAGTCGCGCGTCATGCCACGTGACGACGCCACGGCAACGCGGTTCCTCAGGCCACGATCTCGGTCATCTCGCGGGTCGAATCGCTGAACGATCCAGCCTCGATGCCCATCCGCTGGGCCATCGTCAGCAGCAGGTTGCTCATGCGGGCCTTCGGATCGACCGGCTTGAAGCAGATGCCGATCAGGTCTTTTTCATAGTCGTGGCCGGCGGCCAGATTGAAGTCCACGTGGCTGCCATGCTTGAGGCCGAGCGCCGAGCCCCCGGCGAGCACCAGCGGCATGTTGGCCACGCCGTGGCTGTGGCCGTAGGCCATGCCGCTGCCGAAGAGCACCATCGAACTGTCGAGCAGCGGCCCGTCGGCGTCGCGGGTCTCCGCGAGCCGCGTGAGGAGGTAGCCGAACTGTTCGAGGTTGAAGCGGTCGCTCGTCGCCAGGTCGGCCATCAGCGTGGGGTTGCTGTTGTGGTGCGAGAGCGCGTGCCGCTCCTGCCGGATGCCCAGCTCGGGGATCGCCGGTCCCCTGCCCTCCGAGCCGGTGCAGAAGGTCACGACACGGGTCATGTCGGTCTGGAAGGCGAGCGTGACGATATCGTAGACGGTCCTCATGTATTCCCCGATCTTGTCGAGGCCGACGTCGCGACTGAGCTTTTCCGCTACCGCCGCCTCGATCTTCGGCCGCGGCGTGTCGAGCCAGCCCTCAGCCCGCTTCGCCCGTACCTCTACCTCGCGAACGCTCGTGAGATACTGTTCCAGTCGGCCACGGTCGGCCGCGCCGAGCTGCCGGTCGAGGCCCTGGGCCTCCTCGAGCACCACGTCGAGGATGCTCTCCTTGCGATTGAGCCGCCGCCGCTGGGCCGCGATTCCATCCTTCGGCTCCGAGAACAGTCCGTTGAAGGCGACCGCCAGGTTGCGCTCCGAGGGCAGGCCCACGCCGTCGGCGTTGACCGAGAGGCTGCC
>JBIIGJ010000185.1:0-5138 GCA_044236455.1 Pirellulales bacterium | reverse complement strand
GCACGAGCCGGCCCGACGGCAGTTCGATGATGTCGGGATTCTTCGTGAAGCGGCCTTCGTTGCGCCACACGTCGAACACCCGCTCGCGCACGGACCGCGGAGCGGGCTGCACGTATTCCGCGATTGGCTTGGCGGGCCGGGGCGGAGCGTCGGCGGCATGCAGTGCGGCCAGCGACGGGAGCAGCAGGGCCGTGAGGAGTGCGAGGGTGCGTTTCATTGGAGGTGTTCCTTCCGTCGGCCACAAAAAGAAGTTCATTGAAAAAGAGCTGCGTCCCCTTTTAGAGCGACTCCCACATGGCGAGCAGGGCGGCGCCGCGGGTGCGGGTGGTCGGCGGTGAGTCTTGCGCCTCGGACTGGTGCACCTGCTTGACGAGATCGGCTGGATCGAGCGTGCCGGCCCGCAGGGCCGCGAGACCCTGCTCCCAGACGGCCTGCGTGGCGGTCTCAAGCGGCGCGTCGAGCCGCGCGTCGTAGTCGGCAAAGAAGCCCTTCGTGCCGAAATACTGCGCGGCGGCCACCCGCGGGTCGTCGGCGCCCACGTCGATGTCGTTGAAGAAACTCAGCATGAACTTCCGGCGGCAGAGTTCGCGGACGAGCCGGTCGGCGTCGAGTCCGGCCGGCGGGCCTCCCCCCTTCACCGCGATCGCGGCAGCCAGGCCCGCCACCTCGCCCGTCTGCATGAACACAGGCTCCAGCCGCACCGTTCCCCAGGCCACGTGCGTCGCCCCGAGGCAGACCGGCACGAGCAGGTTGTCTACGCCCTGCGGCAGCAGGCACCGCCAGGGAAGCTGGCCGGGAAACGTCTCCTGGTGAAGCATCGCCTTGCCCTCGTCCATCGAGCCGGGCACGCGGACGGTCGTGCAGCCGTGGGCATCCATATACCACTCCGTCGCGGCGATGCTGTCGGCGTGGACCGGGGCGCGGCCGAGGCCGGGGGCGAGCATGGCGTCGTGCTGCGTGAACATCGCGCGGGCTGTGATCCGCCGCGCCTCGCGGACATACATTTCGTAGGGGCGATGACCGTTGTCGACGAACTCGTCCTTCGCCAGCCCGTATTCGAGCCAGGCCTCCCGCACCTTCTCCGGCACGGTCGGATCGTGCTGATGGAAGTAGAGCAGTGCCAGCGCCGTTTCCCAGTGCTGATCCATGATCCGCTGCCGCTCGGTCCAGTCGGCCTCGACGTAGGGCGTCTGCAGGCCGAGGAGTTGCGGTCGATTCCAGCTGAACTTGCCATTCGGGATCGAAGCGACGCCCGAATAGACCTCGAGCGTCTTGAGAAGATACGGATCGTAGTTTTCGGGCTTCGGGATCGGCACGCGGTTGGCGGAGTCGGTGACCAACGGCGTGCGGTAGTTGCAGGCCTGCACCGCCCGGTCGGCTGCGCCCGTGCTTTCCGGCAGGATGATCTGCCAGCCGGTGAACTCCCGCAGGTTCATCGCCGCCCGCAGCTTGGCCAGCCGGGCCGACTCGGCGTCGGGCGGCTGCGAAACGGGCTTCATGAAGACGATGCCCGCATGCGGCTCGCCAAACTCGTCCCGCGATTCACGGCCCACCCGGTAG
The DNA here is from genome assembly GCA_044236455.1 of Pirellulales bacterium. Lineage (GTDB taxonomy): Bacteria > Planctomycetota > Planctomycetia > Pirellulales > UBA1268 > CAMCQY01. Next base: position 3,578 of record JBIIGJ010000185.1, on the reverse strand, counting down.
GGCACCTTCGCCAGCGCCGCGAGATCGCCCTCGTAGGTGGCATCGGCAAACACCTTGCCGCGGAGCACCGTATCACCACCACCTTGCATGGGCCGGATCGTGACGGTTTTCACAGTGGCGCCCTCGCGTTCGACGCCGACGGGAACGAAGCCCCGCAGCACGGTGATGTTTTTTTCGCGTTCGACGAGCACCGTGAAGAGCCGCTCTGCGACGTGCGGCTCGAAGCGGCCGTTGTTGTGGCCAGTCTTGCCGGGCAGCGCGTCGCGATACTGGGGCGAGTCTTCGCCGTAGGTGCGGCGGTAGAAGTCGAAAAACGCCTGCCGCATCTCGTCGTAGAGCGGGGAACGCCTGCCCTCGTATTGCGTGTCCCAGGCGCCGAGGCCGCTCGACATGATGCCACCGAGATGGTCGTGGCGGTTCACGAGGATCACCGACAGCCCTTCGCGGGCCGCCCGCACCGCGCAGGCGATGCCGCCGGGCGTGCCGCCGATGACGACGAGATCGGCCTCGCGGCCTGCCTGCCGCGCTGCCGAGTCGGCCCCGCGTGCGGTCGTGAAGGCGGCGGCGGGAACGACGTGGTGGAAGAGGCCTGTCATGCTGACACCCGCGACCCCGCCGCTGACACCCGCGCCGCGGATGTGCCGCCACACCAAGTGCAGGTTGCCGTCGATCCAGCGGATGGCGGGATAGTCGACCCACAGTCCCTCCTCGCTGGCTCGGTAGAGATCGGTTGGCTCCGACCAGGTGCGGCCGCCGTCGGTGCTCGTGCGAAACGCCAGCGCCCGCCGCGGGCCACCGTGCCAGCCCGACTTCATATAGACGTCGGGATTCTGGATGAGCACGAGCGTGTCGGTGCCGGGCACGCGGGTGAGCACGGGCGGCGCGACCGGGTTTGGCACGGCCGTCTTCACCGGGGCCGACCAGGTCGTGCCGTTGTCGACGGAGCGGCTCTCCCAGAGCCAGCCGGTGGTCGTGCGGCCGAGCATCAGCAGCTTGCCGGGGGCGTGCTCCACGAGCGACGGCTCCCAGAAGCCCCACTCAGGACCCTTGTGCGGGTTGTCGGCCACGTGCAAGACGCCGGTGGCGGGCGACCGCTTCCAGGTCTTGCCGTCGTCGTCGGAAGAGACCGTGTAGCTGCCGAGCGGCCCGCCCTGCTTCTTGGCGTCGGGCTTGAGATTGCAATGCAGAATCGCGATCAGCCGGCCGCTTTGGAGGACGTAGAGTTTGTCCCACGGGCCGGTCGTGTAGGCATACTCCTTGTCGCTGATGACGATCGGATCCGACCACGTCTTCCCCTCGTCGCTCGACCGGCGAAACACCTTGATCGCGTCCTGGCCGTGGGCGAGGGACGAGTGCGTGAGGCCGAGGTCGCCGCTCGGGAGCCGGGCCAGCGAACACTGGAAGAGGGATCGCTTGGGATCGCTGAAGACCGTCTCCGGCTCCGACCAGGTCTTGCCGCCGTCGCGGGAGCGGATCTGGCGGATCTCGCCGCGGTCCCAGTCGCCCGGCTTCGAGTGGGCCCCGTAGAGCAATAGCAGCGAGCCGTCTTTCAGCGGGATGAACGACGCCTCGCCGTTCCGCCGCGCCTCCTTGGTGGCCCGCACGATCTCATGGCTGACGACCGGCTCAACCGCCGGGGCCGCAACTGCTGCGTGCGTGCCTGCGAAGAGAACGCAGAGGGTCGCAAGAATCATCCGCATGGGTCGCTCTCCGAGAGAAGGAACGCGGCAGCCGCCTGATATGTCAAACGCTCAGCGTAGCGGCTGGCCGGCCTCGCTGCCAAGCTGTCGAAAAGGGAACGCAGCGGTGCGGGCTCTTTCTGAGCCCAACTCGATTGACATTCTTAGAGACCGATATATAATTTCTCAAAGCTATAAGAGAATTCATCCATCGGTGCTTCTATGCGATCACGGCATCCCAGCCAGACTCCGCAGCGGGTGCTGCGATCACTTGCCAAATTGGGCGGAGATCTTGCGGTCGCCCGCCGGAAACGGCACGTCACGGCAGCGATGATGGCCGAGCGGATCGGGGTGGCCAAAAGCACGTACGGGCGGATCGAGAAGGGGGATCCAAAGGTGGCTGTCGGGGCCTACGCGATGGCGCTCTTCGTGCTTGGGTTCGGGGAAGTGCTGGGCGATGTGGCGGACGTTCGCCGTGATGACCAGGGCCTGCTCCTCGACGAACAGCGACTGCCGAAACGGGTGCGGGTCAAAAAGACCCCGACGTCCTCATGAAACGCACGATTCAGGTGCATCTCGGCGATGCCGAACGGCACGTCGGCACGCTGCATTACGATGCCGTCGGTTCCCGCGAGCGTTCCGCATTTGCCTACCATGCCTCGTGGCTGAATGCTCCGGACGGTTTCCCGCTGGAGCCCGGCCTGCCGCTGCTCTCCGGCCCGCAGTTCCGGAGCCGGACGAGTGCGGGTTCGGTTTTCCATGCGGTCATCGCCGATACGGAGCCCGATGGCTGGGCGAAGCGGGTGATCCTGCGGGATCACGCGAAGCAGCGGCAGGAGGTGCGGCGGACGGGCCAGTCGCCCTCGGCGGCCCCTCTCAATGCCGTTGATTTTCTTCTGGCCGTCGATGACTTCAGCCGTGTCGGAAGCCTGCGATTCAAGGACGAGCAGGGAAGGTTCTGCCGCTCGGCCGAAAGTGGTCGCCGCACGGTCCCGCCGCTCGTGGAACTTGGACAGCTGTTGCACGCGACCCGCGCGGTCGAGATGGAGAACGAAACCGCTGCCGACCTCGAATATCTCCGGGGCCGTGGCACTTCCCTGGGGGGCCTGCGCCCGAAATGCTCCGTCATCGACGACGACGGTCATCTCGCGATCGGCAAGTTTCCAAGCGTGAGTGACGAGCGTGCAGTCACAAAGGGAGAGGTGCTCGCATTGCGGCTGGCTCGTGCCGCCGGGATCGACGCGGCAGCCGCTCGGCTCATCGACAGCGATGGACTGCCAGTGGCCCTGATCCGCCGCTTCGATCGCACGGGCAACCACAAGCGCATCCTCTACGCGTCGGCGGCAACACTGGTGGGAGCCGATCCGGACGACGGCCGCGAGCATTTCTACACGGAGATCGTCGATGCTCTGCGGGTGCATGGAGCGGATGCCCGTGCAGACTGCGAACAGCTGTGGCGGAGGCTCGTGTTTTCAATTCTGATCACCAACGTGGACGATCACCTTCGCAATCACGGCTTCCTCCACGCGGATCGCGGCCTCTGGCGGCTCGCCCCGGCCTTCGACATCAACCCGTTTCCGGACCGTGTGCGCGAACTGAAGACGTGGCCTTCCGAGGAGATTGGCCCGGAGGCGACGATCGACGCGAGCATGGCGGTCATCGCCTATTTCGGGATCACGCCCAGCCGCGCGCAGGCGATGCTCGGCGAGGTCGATGCCGCCGTCGGGAGATGGCGGGCCGAAGGACGATCGCTCGGCATGACACCGCGGGAGCTCGATTCCTACGCCGACGCCTTCGAGCATCCGCAGCGTGAGGCGGCGCGGCGGGCGCTGTGATGTGGGCTAGCCGTGAAAAGGGGACGCAGCTCTTTTCCATTCCCCGTGGACGAAAAGCCGCGGA
>JBIIGJ010000111.1:0-10002 GCA_044236455.1 Pirellulales bacterium | reverse complement strand
GCGATGCCCAGTGCCGCCGCCACGCCGTGTGCCAGACCGAGCCCCGAGTTGGTGAGCGCCATGCCGGACAGCAGGGCGGCGTGGCTCAATGCCGCCCGATCAGCCGCCCGGCTGTCCACGCCGTTGGTCGCATCGTCAACCGCCGACTGCTGCATCAGAAGTCGCGGCAGCGCACGAATCGCCCGCGGCAGCGACTCGAGCACCAGAGACCGGGGCAGCGGCTTCGCGAATCGGCACACGAACGATTCGATCAGTTGCGTGATGCAGTCGAGCCCGGAGGCGGCGATGGTGGACGAATCGCACGAAGCCGTTAGGTCGGGGTCAACGAGCGCGGCCCGGGGCACCATCATCGGGCTCCGCATGCTCTTCTTGAACCGTCGCCGCGGGCAGGAAATCACAGCGTTCCGAGTGGCTTCGGCACCAGTGCCGGCGGTGGTGGGCACCGCGACCACAGGCAGCGGCCAGTGCCGGATCGCGAGGCCCCGACCGACGCCCTCCAGATGATCGACGACGTGGGTGTCGAGATGCGACTCTCGATCGGGGCGTGAGCAGAGGTCTGCCGGCATGTTCGTCGCCAGCGCCGCCAACGCCTTGGCCAGATCGATGGTCGCTCCGCCGCCCGCCGCCACCACCACCACGCCATCGCGATCCTCGTGGGCCAGTCCGGCCAGGGCGGCGACGACGTGTTCCACCGTCGGCTCGCCGTTGCTCGTGGCCACCAACCGGGCATCGATCCCGGCGGCGGCCAGGCTGGCGTCGATCCGCTGCCGTGCCCCGGAGGCGGCAAGACTGCGGCCGCCGCCCACGATCCACGCCCGCCGGCCCCAGAGTCCGACCACCTCGCCGATCTCGTCGATCCGGCCTGCGCCAAACCGGATCAGCGGCGGGGCGGCGAAATCGTAGGCAGGGAGAGCGTCGTCCATGGACCGTGGCATGCGGTTATCATAGCCTGCCTACGATTATGACCGACCCCCTCGCCATCCCCGTCTGTCCGCATCCGATCGTGGGCTCGATCCGACCGCCGGGCTCCAAGAGTATCACCAATCGGGCACTCGTTTGCGCGGCGTTGGCCCGGGGCGAGAGCCTGCTCACCGGGGTGCTCGACAGCCAGGACACGCGGGTGATGGCCGCCGGTCTGGCGGCGCTTGGCATCGGCGTAGCGGCCGACTGGCCGCGGGGCGAGATTCGCGTGACCGGTGCCGGGGGCGCGGTGCCGGCCACCGAGGCGGTGCTCGACTGCGCTGCCAGCGGCACCACGATTCGCTTCCTGTCGGCCGTGTGTGCGATCGGTCACGGCACCTATCGGCTCGACGGCACACCGCGGATGCGGAAGCGGCCCATCGGCGACCTGTTGGAGTCGCTGCGATCGCTGGGCGTCGATGCCACCGCCGAGAGCCCTGGGGGGTGCCCCCCGGTGGTGATCCGTTCCCGCGGCATGCAGGGCGGCACGACCAGCGTGCGGGGCAGCACCTCGAGCCAGTTTGCCAGTGGACTGGCCATGGTGGCTCCGTGCACCGCACAGGGCATGCAGATCGAATTCGCCGGTGCGCTCGTCTCGCTTCCCTATCTCGACATGACGCGGCGGGTGATGGAGGCATTCGGCGCCGTCTGCGTGCCGAACGGCGACCGCGGCTGGCGGATCACCCCAACGGGCTACGACGGTCGCTCCTACCAGATCGAGCCCGATGCTTCGGCGGCCAGCTATTTCCTCGCTGCCGCGGCGATCACCGGCGGCAGCGTGCGGGTGGAGGGGCTTTCCCGCCGGAGCATGCAGGGCGACGTGGGCTTCGCCGAGGCGTTGGGCCGCATGGGCTGCTCGGTGGCTTGGGAGGATGGTGCGGATGAATCAATCACCGTGACCGGCCGCGCCGCCCGTGGCATTGATATCGACATGAATGCGATCAGCGACACGGTGCCGACGCTCGCCGTGGTGGCACTGTTCGCGGACGGACCGACCACCATCCGCAATGTGGCCCACATCCGCGACAAGGAAACCGACCGAATCGGCGACCTGGCCTGTGAGCTCCGCCGCCTCGGCGGCATCGTCACGGAGCATGCCGATGGGCTCACCATCACGCCGGGGTCACACGCCGGGGCCCATGCCCCCGGGGAGGTGTCCGGGCTGCATGGTGCAACCGTCCAGACCTACGACGACCACCGCATGGCGATGAGTCTGGGCCTGGCGGGGTTGCGGGTGCCTGGCGTTCGAGTCGCCGATCCCGGGTGCGTGGGGAAGACGTTCCCCGACTACTGGGATCGCCTGTCGGCCATCACGGGACGTTCCGCGGCCATCACGGGATGTTCTACGGCAATCACTCGCCGCCCTGGCCCGGCGTGAGTCCCAGCATGACCGCCGCCCGTTCGATCAGTTCGTCCACGATGGCCGACTGAGGCCGTTCTGTCGCCGAAGGCGCGACATTGCCGGCACAGACATCGCTGGCGATGAATCCGCCGCCGCAGTGCTGGCAGTAGACCCGCCGGCCGAGCAGCATCACCCGGATCCGCAGATTGCGGCCGCAGACGGGGCAGTTTTGGTGGTAGCAGACAGGGTTGTCGGTCTGCTCCGCGGACTGTTCCATGGCTTCGTGCCGGTGATGAAGGTGCTCGTGATCCATCTGATTTCCCCCACAGCGAATCAAAGGGCGGCGGAACGATGACGGATGGACTGGCGGGTTCGGGGAATCACACCCCGATGGGTTCAAAGTCTATGCCCAAAGGCCAGCCCCGGCAATTCCTAGAAAGATGAGAATTCTGCAAGTCTTTGCGGGTTGCTTTTCATCGCGTCGTCAGCCCCGCTATACTTCATCGAGTGACGTTTGGGAGGGGACAGGCAACTTATTTTCTCTGCCGCCGTTGAACGTGGGGGAGAGGTGCTTCTGCCCTGTCCCGGTCAACTTCGCCACCATGCCACCCCGGTTCCCGCCATGCTGCACCGCCCCTGGATGATTCCGTTGGTGCTGATCTTTTGGTGTGTCACCAGCGGCTGGCTGCTGGTGGAGAAGATCCTGCCTGGGCTCTCCCCCGGATCGCCGCCGGGCTACCAGGCACTCTACATGGCGGAGAATCGCCTCGTTCCGGTGGCATGGACGGTGCTCTGGAACGAACAGCCGTTGGGCTGGGCCCTGAGTCAGTCGGAGCGGACGGAGGAGGGGGGCATGGAGGTGGAGAGCCTGCTCCATTTCGACCGTCTCCCCATCGACGAGGTGCTGCCGCCGTGGACCAAACTCCTCATCCGACATTCGTTCGACCCCGGAACCTCGTATGCCCTCGATGCGCGAGGGCATCTGTCGATCAACCGGAAGGGTGAACTGCGATCATTCAACTCTGTCGTGAACCTGCCGGCCACCGCGGACCGGGTGTTTCTCAACGGCAGGATCGACAACGGCGAGGTGACCGTCGACGTGCGCGCCCACGGCATGAATTATTCCGTCTCCCGTCATCTGCCGAGCCACATCATGATCGGCGACGAACTCTCGCCGCAGGCCACGCTGCCTGGCCTCTACCCGAACCGGCAATGGACCGTACCGGTCTACAGCCCGCTGCGGCCGGGGCAGTCGCCCATCCAGATTCTCCACGCGAGGGTTGCCGGAGAGGAGTCGATGTTCTGGGACGACAAACTCGTGCGGGTCGACATCGTGAATTACAGCGATGATCCGGCGAAGCACCGCGAGCCAAAGTGCCGGCTGTGGGTCGATCGCAGCGGTAGAGTTTTGAAGCAGGAGTCGCTGATGCTCGGCTCCAAACTGGTCTTCATGCGACGCACCGACGCGGCGGCAGCGGATCTCGTTGCCGGCGTCTTGCCGCCGGAGGATGGCGGGCTTGGCGAGCTGGCTGAACCGGCCAGTCCCGATGCATCGCCCGAGATTGCAGGAGAGGATTCGCAATGATCGAATTCGACCACGTCACCCGAACCTATGGGCCGAAGCCCGCCGTCACGGATCTGAGTCTCTCCATCCCCCGTGGCGAACTCTTCGCCTTGCTGGGCCCTAACGGCGCGGGCAAGACGACGACGATCAAGATGCTCGTGGGGCTGCTGCGGCCCTCGCGTGGCGCCGTCCGCATCTGCGGGCACGATCTGGTCAAGCAGTCGCGGAACGCCCATCTGCACACGGGCTACGTGCCAGACGAGCCGACGCTCTACGACAAGCTCACAGGGCGGGAATTTCTCTGGTTCATCGCCGACATGTTCGGCATGCCCCGGCACCTCGCGGAGCAGAAGATCGGCCGCGAGGTCGACCACTTCGAACTCGCCGAGTTCGCCGACGACCTCACGGAGAGCTATTCCCTCGGGATGAAGCAGCGGCTCGTGTTCGCCGCTGCCCTGCTCCACGACCCCGACGTGCTCGTGCTCGACGAGCCGATGGTGGGGCTCGATCCGCGGAGCGTCAGGATCGTCAAGGATCTGCTCAGGGCAAAGACCGAAGAGGGCATGACCGTCTTCATGTCGACGCACACGCTCGCCATGGCCGAGGAGATGGCGGATCGGGTGGGCATCATGGTGCGGGGGCAGTTGCGGTTTCTCGGCACGGTCGCCGAACTGCGGCAGCAGATGGCCGTCGAAACCATGAGCCTCGAGCATCTGTATCTCGAATTGACGAACGCACGGCTTGTCTCGGGCGCAGCCGACACGAACGCGGCCGTTTCACCACCGCGTGCCCGGCCGGGCACGCCATGAGAGGTGCTTGATGGGCGGCGTGAGCCTCGGTGCCGTGCACGGTCAGTCCAGCCGGCTGAATCCGATCGATGTCGAATCGCGGGTGTTTTCCCGACTTCGGGCGACGATCGCCTGGCAGTTACTGCGATCGATGCTCTCGGGGGCGCGGCTGCGGCTGGCCCTGGTGGTCCTGCTGAGTGCGGTCTTTTGGGGGTCGCTCTACGGACTGTTTCTCGAAGGGTTCTCGTTTCTCGAGGCGATCCATGCCGAGGTGATCTCGCTGTTGTTCAACGCATTCTTTTCTGCGTTGATGATCATGCTCGTTTTCTCGACGGGAATCCTGTTGTACGGCAACATGTACTGTGCTCCCGAGGCGAAACTTCTGCTTACGCTCCCGGCCCGGCCCGAGGCCATCTTTTCCCATAAGTTCCATGAGGCGATGTGGTTTTCCAGTTGGGGGTTCGTGCTGCTGGGAAGCCCGATGCTGGTCGCTTACGGGGTCGTGCGGGGGGCGCCCTGGACCTACTACCTCCTGCTGCTGCCGTTCATGGTGGCGTTCGTGGTGATTCCGGCGACACTCGGCGGCATCTGCTGCATGGCGGCGGTCGCGTGGCTGGGGCGGTTGAGAGTGCATGCCCTCGCGATTCTGATGGCGGCCGTCTGTGCGGGCGCGGCATGGCTGGGATGGTCGCTGTTCAGGTCGGGGGCAGCCGCAGGCGGATCGTCGGAGTGGTTCGAACAGTTGATCGCCCGGTTGTCGATCGCCGAGCAGAGGTTTCTTCCCAGTTGGTGGCTCTCCAGCGGGCTGATCGAAGCGGCGCAGAACAGTGAACAGCCTGGGAACCGGCTGGCCTCGCTCACGGAGGCGATCAAGTTTCTTGCGGTGCTCGTGTCGAACGGAATGCTCCTGCAGGTGCTGGCCCGCTGGCTGGCGCGGTCGTGCTACCAGACGGGGTACAGCCAGTTGATGGGCGAGGTGCCGGCGCGGCGGCAGCGGCCGATCGCCTGGGCCGACCGGGCACTGTCGGCGGCCGGCACGGCCCGTGGCCGGCCGCTCAGGCTGCTGCTCGTAAAGGATCTGCGGCTGTTTCGCCGTGACATCTCCCAGTGGTCGCAGTTCGTGATCTTCTTCGGCCTGCTAGGTCTCTATTTTTTCAACCTGCGGGCATTCAATTACAACCTCGCCTACGCATCGATGATCAGCTTTCTGAATCTTGCCGTGGCCGGGCTCATCCTCTCCACGTTCACCACGCGATTTGTCTATCCGATGATCAGCCTCGAGGGACGGCGGTTCTGGATTCTCGGGCTCCTGCCGGTGCACCGCGACCAGATCGTCTGGTCGAAGTTTTTTTTCTCGTTCTTTGGCGGGCTGCTGCCCTGCTGCGGCCTTTTGTTCCTCAGCGACTCCATGCTGGGCATTTCGCGTTCGCTGCTGTGGGTGCATGAAATCTGCGGCGTGGTGCTCTGCGCGGGGTTGTCGGGCATTGCCGTGGGCCTGGGGGCACGGATGCCCGAACTGCGGGAATCCTCGCCGGCGAAGATCTCGGCCGGCTTCGGCGGCACGCTCTGCCTCGTGCTCAGCTCCCTGTTCATCATGAGCGTGGTGATCATCGCGGCGGTGCCCACGCACCTGGCGATGGCGGCCAGGGCGTTTGGAGGAGGAGGGCCGCCGCCGGCCGGCTTCCTCGGCTGGGTGTGCGGGCCTCAGGGCACGGCCGCGAGCCTCCTGCTGATCGGAGGGCTGGGGGTGATCGCCACGTTTTTGCCCCTGGAACTGGGGCTGCGGCATTTCCGCCGGCTGGAGCCGTGATCGGCGACGCGGGACCTGCGGTTATATTCATCCCGCTGCTGCGGTTCTGTTCGCAGGATGCACCGCAGGGCCCACAGCATGGTCAACCGACTCGCCCCAAATCCTTCCCCGCAATGGCCGGCCCCCCGCATAGGGGCCGTGCAATATCTCAACACGAAGCCCCTCGTGTATGGGCTCGCGGCCCGAGGGACCGGCGTGTCCTACGATCTTCCTAGCCGGCTGGCTGACCAACTCTCCGCGGGCCTGCTCGACGTTGCGCTGATCCCATCGATCGAACTGTTCCGGGGCTCCGGCTACCGTGTCGTCTCCGATGCGTGCATCGGCTGTCGCGGCCCGGTGATGAGCGTGAAGCTGTTCTTCCGTACCCGGCCCGACCGGGTTGTCAGGCTGGCGGTGGACGAGGGATCGCGGACGAGTGCTACGCTGGCCCGCATCCTCCTCGCCGAACGGCATGGTGTCGTGCCGGAGATCGAGGTGCTGCCGATCGGTGCGGGGCTCGCCGACACGTCGGCGGACGCCGTGCTCTTGATCGGCGACCGCGCGATCGGTTCGCAGCGGGGATCGTTTCAGCTGATCTGGGATCTCGGCGACGAGTGGTGCCGCTGGACCGGCCTGCCGTTCGTGTTTGCCGTCTGGGCCGCCCGTCCCGGCATCGACGTGCCGGGCATTGAGCCTGTTCTGGCCCGGGCCCGCGACGCCGGCCGTGCTCATCTGGCATCGATCGCAGCAGCCGAGGCGGCGACCCACGGCCTCACGGTGCCGCAGTGCCTCAGCTATCTCCGTGACAACCTGCACTACGAGCTGGGGCCACGGGAACGGGCCGCCTTGGTGCGGTTCTACCGGCATGCCGAGGCCCTTGCGTTGGCCCCCACGGGCTTCGATGTCGCGACGGCACTCCCGTCCGCGGTATGATTCGGTCCTCAGCCACCGCACCAATTCAAAACACATGGCAGCATCGATCCAACGCATTCTCGACGAGACCGTGGCGGGCCGCAGGCTCGAAGCCACGGATGCCGTGCGGCTGCTCGAGTCGCGCGAACTCGCTGCCATCGGGCGGGCGGCCGATGCGGTAACGAGGCGGCTCCACCCCGAGCCGTATCGCACCTATAACATCGACCGCAACATCAACTACACGAACGTCTGCACGGCGGTCTGCGACTTCTGTGCCTTCTACCGGGGGCCGAAGCATCCCGAGGGCTACGTGCTCGACCGGGAGACGCTGCTCACAAAGATTGAGGAGACGGTTGCCCTTGGAGGCGATCAGATCCTCATGCAGGGCGGTCTGCACCCGACGCTCACGCTCGAGTGGTATGAGGAACTGCTGCACGACATCAAGGACCGCTTCCCGCAGGTGAATGTCCACGGCTTCTCGCCGCCCGAGATCTACCACTTCACGAAGATATCGAAGCGGCCGCTGCGTGAGGTGCTCGAGCGGCTGGCCCGTGCGGGCCTGGGCTCGTTGCCGGGCGGCGGAGGCGAGATCCTCGTCGACCGCGTGCGGGCCGCGATGACACGCGGGAAAGTAATGACCGACGACTGGCTGGAGGTGCATCGCCAGTGGCACCATCTCGGCGGCCGCAGCACGGCCACGATGATGTTCGGCCACATCGAAACGCTTCCCGAGCGGATCGAACACCTGGAACGCCTGCGGCAGCTTCAGGACGAGACGGGTGGCCTGACCGCCTTCATCTGCTGGTCGTTCCAGCCCGACAACACGGAGATGGCCGACATTCCGCCGTCAGGGCCGTTTGAATACCTGAAGACACAGGCCGTTGCCCGGCTCTATCTCGATAACGTGCCGAACATCCAGTCGAGCTGGGTGACGCAGGGGCGGGAGATCGGCCAACTCGCACTACTCTTCGGCGCAAACGACATGGGCAGCCTGATGATCGAGGAAAACGTGGTGAGCGCGGCGGGCACGGTGCATCATCTCACGCTCGAGCAGATGCGATCGGCGATCTCGCAGCTGGGCTGGATTCCGCGGCGGCGGAACGTCTTTTACGAGCTGTTCGAGGAGGATGAGTCTGTGTCGCCAGCCGATCCCGAGAGGGAAAAAGCCCGGGGCGTACGCCTGCCCGTGGCGGCGACGACGCCGTGAGCGGCGAGCACGTCTGCACGACGCCGATTACGCTGCGGGCACGACATGTGCTGCCGATCGCCGGAGAGCCTGTCGAAAATGGCTGGGTGCGGATTGAGCGGGGCAGGATCTCGGGCCTCGGCTGTGGCCAGCCCTCCGGGACGGTACACGATCTGGGGGATGCGATCATCATCCCGGGCCTCGTCAACGCGCACACGCATCTGGAGTTTTCCGATCTCGACTGTCCGCTGCCTGCCAGCGGCGGCCTGCCCGCGTGGATCGAACTCGTGGTGGCGATGCGACGGTCGCGGGCCGCTTCAGGCACCGATGAGGCGGCGAGGCTGGCAGCTGCCGTTGCCAGTGGCCTCGACCAGTCAGCGGCGGCCGGGGTGACGGCGATCGGCGAGATTGCGACGGCATCGCATCCGGTGGCCGGCCATGTTGGCCCGCTCGTGCGCGTGTTTCGCGAGACGCTCGGGCTTTCGTCCACCGCGATGGCCGCGGCCCGGTCGTCGCTGCTGCGAGATCTGGATCGGATGAACTCGGAGGGAACCGGCATCGGCATCTCCCCCCACGCCCCCTATTCCGTGGCGGAGCCGCTCGGCCGTCAGGTGGTCGGCGAGGCGGTGCGTCGGCGGCTGCCGGTGATGATGCATCTGGCCGAAAGCCGCGACGAGGCGGAACTGCTTGCCACCGGCGGCGGTGCGTTTCGCACGTTGCTCGAGCAGTTGGGGGCCTGGCAGCCTGACTCACCGCCGCGGCTCTTGGCGCTGGCCGACTGGATCTCGCTCCTTGCCAGAGCGCCGCGGGGCGTCGTCGTGCACGGCACGTTTTTGCCGGAGGATGGCATCGCGCTCGCGCGTCTCGCCCGCCATCGGGACCGGCTCTGCGTGGTCGTCTGCCCGCGGACCACGCTCGCGCTCTCCGGCAGGCTGCCGCCGGTGGAGGCCTTTCGAGCCGCGGGCATCCGCGTGGCGATCGGCACCGACAGCCGGGCGTCGAATCCCGATCTGTCTGTGTTGGCTGAGTGCCGTGCGCTGGTCGACGGCGGTGTGGCGAGCCCAGCCGAAGCCCTGGCCATGGCCACGCGGCACGGTGCGTGGGCTCTGGCGTTCGAACGTCGCTGCGGCATGCTCGCACCAGGACGTCTCGCCGATCTCGCCATCCTCCGGCCTTCCTCACGGCATGCCGACCCCAGCGAAGCCGTGCTCGATCCCGCCACGGAGCTGGCCGCCACGCTCCGCCGCGGCCGCGTCATCGCTGGCACCATGACCTGAGGGGAAAAAGGGGGACGGGAGCCAATTTCCCGTCTGTATCGCAAAATTCGCTCCCGTCCCCGATTTCCCCCCATGTTCCGCCCGAGGAACGCCGTCGCCACGAGTTTTTGGGGCGTGCCCCGCACGACACAAGACGCTGATTGCCTTGTCGCCGTTCCCGCATTCGCCTACCAGCGGCTCGCCG
>JBIIGJ010000018.1:0-40581 GCA_044236455.1 Pirellulales bacterium | reverse complement strand
CGCCGGCGCGCACGAAATGACACGGGCCGCCCGTGCGGCTGACGAGGCTGCCCGTATGCGCCATACTGATGGTGCGGACTCGAGGCGTCCCATCCAGCCGTGACAACCGCTCGAGCAACGTTGCCACGGTTGCCCCACTCCCCGCTCATCAGTGATTCCCACTCGGCGAAAGCTCCCATGGATTCGTCTCCAGTCGCCGGCTTGCACGTTGCGAACGCGACGGGGGTCGCGCCGCCAAGGATCGCGGCGCTTCGGCGGTCGCTGCCGAGGTGGCGGAGGCGGATCTTCTGGTCGTTCCAGGTCGTGTTCTGGCTGGCAATCGGTGCGGCCGTGTTGGGGATGAGCATCACTTTAAAGCCCGACGAGCCGATGCCGTGGCTGCCGGTCGCGCTGCGGGTGGTCACCGGCTTCGTGGTGTCGAGCCTTGTCTATCTGTTGTTCGAGATGCCGCGGCTTCAAAGGCTGCCGCGGAAGGTGCGGTGGCCGCTGATGGTGGGCGTGGCGATGGCAGCCCTCGCGGCATCGATTCTGCTGCTCATCGCCGCCGGCGTGGGCGGGCCGACCAACTGGACTGGCGCGACGACACTCTGGCCGCTCGTGCCGCGGCTGATCGCGGCGGGCCTCTGGTGCTCAATCGTCTTTGGGCTGGAGCTGATCGAGGATCTCTACCGGGCAAAGATCCTTCTCGCGGAGAACGAGGCGACCGCGATGAATCTGGAACTCCGGATGCTCAAGGCGGAGGCGACGGCCCGGACGTTCGAGCTGCGGCAACTGCAGGAGCAGATGAATCCCCACTTCCTCTTCAACGCGCTCAACGCCGTGGCGGCCAGCAAGGACAATCCCGAGGCCGTGGAGAGCGTGACCCGCGACCTCGCCGACTACCTGCGGTTCACGCTCGGGCAGGCCCGCACGTTTGAGCCGCTGTCGCGGGAGTTGCAGGCCCTGGAGAAATACCTCGCCGTCCAGCAAGCACGGTTCGGCGACAACCTCGTCTGCCGGTTCTCCTGCGACAGGGCGGCCCATGCCGTGATCGTGCCGCCGATGCTGATCCAGCCGATCCTCGAAAACGCACTGCACTATGGGGCCCAGACGAGCAGCATGCCGCTGCGGGTGAGTGTGACGGCGAAGGTGGTTGATGGCTGGCTCGAGGTGGTGGTCGCCAACACCGGCCGATGGGTGCCGCCAGACAAGACACGGTCGCCCTCCACGGGCATCCGTACGCTCCGCAAGCGGCTTGCCCTCCTGGTCGACGAAGCGGCCACCGTCGACACGGTGATCGACCCGGACCTCGACGGCGGCTGGGTGCGGGTCGTCATCCGGATGCCCGCGACGCTCACCCAGCCCTCGCCGGCCGTCCAAGAATCAACGCCCGCTGCGGAGCTCGTCTGACATGCTTTCAGCCTCACCAGCCGCCCGCACTCCCCCGGATATCACGAAGATCACGGCCTTGCTCGTCGACGACGAACCTCGTGCCAATGAACGGATGCAGAAACTCCTCGCCGCCCATCCGGAGATCGAGGTCGTCGGCGTCGCCGGGAACGTCGCCGAGGCCCGGGCCGTCCTCGAGACGCAGCCGCCGGATGTCGTGTTTCTCGACGTGGAAATGCCCGGGAGCAGCGGTCTCGACCTGCTCGTGAACGTGCCCGACGGCACGCAGGTGGTGTTTGTTACGGCCCGCGAGAAGTATGCGGTCCAGGCGTTCGCCGCTGCGGCCCTCGACTACCTCGTGAAGCCGGTCGACCCCGAGAGACTCGCCGACACGATCACCCGCCTCCGGAAGCAGACTGCCGGCACGCGGGCCCAGTCGACAGGGGACGGCGAGCCGTTCGCCGACGACCTCGACGCGGACGAAGCCGCCGCCGTTGCGGCCCTTGGCCTCGGCGACGTGGTGAGCGTGCCATTGGCCGCGAAGACCACGTCGTTGGCGGTGACGGTTGGCGACATCTGCTGGATCGAGTCGCTTCGCAACTACACGCGGGTCGCGCTCAAGCCACCGGCAGGCTTGCTGCTCTTCCGTCGCCGGCTGAGCTACTGGGACAAGGTTCTGCCTGCCGGCTCGTTTGCGAGGGTGAGCCGGTCGTACATCGTCCAAGTCGCAGCGATCGAGCAGATCGAATGGTCGTCGCGGACCGAGACGGCGGTTATGTTTGGCGCGGGCGTGGAGCCGCTCGCCCTCGGCCGGCTCCCGGGCACGCGACTGCGGGAGATTCTCGGCGGCCACGTCTAGCGACCGGGAAAAAGGTGCCAGCCACCATCATCCCCCCGCCCCCGACTCGTCGTTGACTTTTTGGCGCACCAAAACTAATATTTCGAGGACTCAAAAACACGGTTTTGAGGAGCAAAAATATGCGGCGTCGCGGATTCACGCTGGTGGAACTGCTGGTCGTGGTCGCGATCATCGGCGGGCTCGTGGGCCTGCTCCTGCCCGCGGTGCAGGCGGCGCGGGAGTCTGCTCGTCGGGGGCAGTGCGGCAACAGCCTCCGCCAGATCGGCATCGCCATGCAGACCTTTCTCGAAGGACGGCGTCATTTCCCGTCGGGTTATCTGGCCGACACCGCGTCATCCGCGCGCGATCCCGACACGTTTGACGCCCCACCGGGGACCGGCTGGGGCCTGGCGATCGCCCCGTTTCTGGAGGAGGCTGCCGCGACAGCGGCCTACGATCCAGGGGCGGGTGTGGCCGCCGTTGCCAATCGGGCGATCGTTTCACGCCGGCTGACGACCTTTCTGTGCCCATCGTCATCAGGCCTTCGCGATGCGTTCGCCGTCCTCGATGCAAGCGGTGCGGCCCACGGATCGGGGGCGGTGCTGGGTCGCAGCGACTACGTCGCCAATGCGGGCCATGAGGATCCCTGGGATGGAGCGCCCCGTGCTGAATGGCGCGGCATCGCCAATGGACCGCTCTATCGCAATTCACGCCTGAGGCCGGCTGAGGTTTCGGACGGTCTGTCGAAGACGGTGTTCGTGGGCGAACACTCGCAGGCCCTCTCGCAGAAGGCCTGGGCCGGCATCGTGGCGGGCGGTTTCAGTCATCCAGCGGAGGCCTTTCGCGGCACCACAGCTGCCGAGCATGCAGCCGCCCTCGTGCTGTCGCACAGCGGCCCTGCTGCCGGCGAGGCGGGCATCATTCACGTGCCCAACGATCCGGCCGGGCATTGCGACCAGATGTATTCGCAGCATCCTGCCGGCGCGAACGTCGTGATGGGAGACGGAGCGATGCGGTTCATCGCCGCGGCCATTGACCGGACCACGTGGGCGGCGTTGGCAAGCGCCTCGGGGGGCGAGGTAGCCACCGTCGACTGAAGGAGAAAAGATGCCAGCTACCACAATTGGAAAAGCTGCCATCTTGCCCAGATGTGGTGGCCGTCACCTTGTTCTTACAACCGGCAGTTGGCGATCTGCGTTTCGATGATCGCCGAGGCGCCGATGGCGTCGAGCCGCTCCATGATCGCGTGGGCCTCGCCCCGCTTCACCATGGCCCGCACGGCGCACCACTCGGGATCTTCCAGGCCGCTGACCGTCGGCGAGTTGAAGCCGGGCGTGATCTTCTCCGCTTCCGCCAGCCGCGTTCGCGGCACGTTGTATTCGAGCAACGACCAGTTGCGGGCGATCACGATTCCCTCTAGCCGCCGCACGATCCGGTCGGCCGTCGCCGCATCGCGGACCTGATGGTTCTGGACGAGCACCGTCTCGTAGCGGCCGATCTCGTCGAGCACGCGAAGCCGGTTGGCGGCGAGTGTGCTGCCCGTCTCGACCAGGTCGACGATCGCGTCGGCGACGCCGAGATTGATCATGATCTCGACGCTACCGGAGAGCTCCACGAAGTGAGCCTCCACGCCCCGTTCCGCCAGCCACTGCCGCGTGATCCGCGGAAAGCTGGTGGCGACCCGCTTGCCGGCGAGTTGGCGGGCGTCGGTCACGGGGGAGTCATCGGCCACGCAGAGTGCCAGCCGGCAGGAACCGATACCGAGATCGAGCCGGTGGACGAGCTTCTCACCGCTCTCGGCCACGAGGTCGGCACCGGTGATGCCGAGATCAATCGCACCCTCGGCCGTGAGCACGGGGATGTCGTCGGTGCGCAAGAAGATCACCTCGACCGGCATGCCACGGCACAACGCGAATAGGCTCCGTTCGTTGCGGCGAAAGGAAACGCCAGCGTCGTTCAGCAGTTGCGCGGAGATTTCCGCGAGGCGTCCCTTGCTGGGAACGCCGATCCGCAGCAGCGGTGTTTTGGCGTGATCACTCACGATGGGGCTCCGTCAGTGCGATGTGTCGCGGGAGGGGAGGTCTGGTGGCCGCCGCCGGTGGTTCGCGAGGCTTTTTCGTCGAGGCCGGAGATGCCGAACCGGCGGGCGAGTTCGTCCTCCACCTGGGAGAGCCCGACGCCACGGCAGGCGAGCAGGACGAGCATGTGGTAAACGAGATCGGCGGCTTCGGAGACGACTCGGTCGTCGGTTTCGTGGTCGGCGGCCGCGACCAATTCGCCGGCCTCTTCGGTAACCTTGGCGCCGATCGCGGGCACGCCGCCGGCGAGCAGTCGGCTGGTGTAGGATCGTGCGGCGGGGTCGGCCTTTCGCGCCGCCACCACCCGCTCCAATTCTTCCAGGGTTTCGCCCAACCGACGCATCGATGGCTCCAGACAGTCACCAGCACGAGGCTGCCCCGCCGGCCGCTCCGGAGGGGCCCTCAACTGTAGCATGCCCAACAGGGGCATTTGGCGGTCCGGAATCGGCCGTGCAGGCCCCCCGCGGACCGATCCTGGGCGACGACTGCTGGATCCTCTCAGGCCCCACGGCGTCGGGAAAAACGGCCCTGAGCCTGCTCTTGGCCCGTCGGCTCGACGCTGAGATCGTCAGCGTCGATTCGATGGCGGTCTACCGGGGGCTCGACGTCGGCACGGCCAAGCCCACAGCGGTCCAGCGGGCGGAGGTGCCGCACCATCTCGTCGACCTCGTGGAGCCGGGCGAAATCTACACCGTGGCACGCTGGCTGGCCGATGCGGCGGCCGCCGTGGAATCCTGCCGGAGCCGCGGAAAACGGGTGCTCTTCGTGGGGGGCACGCCGCTCTATCTGCGGGCGCTCCGCGATGGTCTCGATCCGCAGCCGGCCGGGGATCCCGAGCTCAGGCAGCAGTTGGAGGAGGAGGTGCAAACAGCGGGCGCAGGCCCCCTGCACGCTCGTCTAGCGGCGGTCGATCCGATCGCCGCCGCCCGGATTCATCCGAACGACGCCCGGCGGATTATCCGGGCACTGGAAATTGTGCAGGTGACGGGTCGGCCGCTGCCGTCGTCGTGGGCCGATCCGCGGCCGCTACACCCGGTGTTTGCCCGGCAGATGCTGGTTCTCGACCAGCCGCGGCGGACCCTCCGCGAGCGGATCGACCGCCGCGTGGAGCAGATGTTTGCCGAGGGCCTTATCGAAGAGGCTCGAGTCGCCGCCGCCCAGCCCGGTGGCATCGGCGCGACGGCCCGTCAGGCAGCCGGCTATGCCGAGGCTCTCGAGGTGCTGGCGGGGAAAATGACGCCATTCCAGGCAATCCAGCTCACCCAGCAGCGGACGCGGCAGCTTGCCAAGCGGCAGCTCACCTGGCTGCGGAGTTTCACGTCAGCCATCTGGATCGGCGCCTGAACGGGAGATTCGTTGCCCAAGCCGCCGGGGGCGGTGAAAGGCTCTGACTCGAGGCCAGGATAGACCGACTCGCTTCGGCTTCCACCGCCCCCCCGGCTCGTCATTCCGGCGGACTTGGATCAGTTCTCGCCAGTGCACCTCTCTCAAAAACTGCTAGCAAGGGGCGTGCTAGCACCGGATGTAGGGGTGTGGGAGGGCCTGCCACCACAAAATCAGAAAAATCCTTGCCTTGCGTCGTGGGCCCGATACGTTCTCGCCCGTTGCGTGTGCGGCAGCCGTGAGGCGGTTCGCAGGACGCGACAAACGGATGGATCCGTTTGATCGGCTCAGTTGATCGGATCGTGGCTCGAACGACGGAAATGGCCCGGCGCCCCGGTGGGGTGTCGGCCCGGTGCCCAGATGGCACCTCCCGCCGCGCAGCCCCGACAGGATGACGGTCGAAGCGTTAGGGATGACGCTGCCAGGCCCGTGCCATTCGTGGCACCGTGGCAGTCTGCGTCGTGCCCTGCCGTTCGGTCGGCGTTCCGTGGGGTGGCACGGGGGGAGGGATCCAGCTGGAAGCACTCGGGGGTCAAACTGACCACCACGTCGGCGGGCCGGTCGGCAGGATGCCGACTTGTCGCTTTTTCAGAGGAAACCCATGGCTGTCAAACCCCTCATTGGCATCAACACCGACTATCGCTCCACCCGCAAGGAGCATGCTGCCCTCTCGTTCGTCGCGGCAGGCTACTACGACGGCATCACCGCCGCAGGCGGCATCCCCGTGATCCTGCCGCCGCTGGCCGATGAGGAAGACGTCGTTCGCCTGCTCGACCTGCTCGACGGCGTGGTGATGGTGGGAGGGGCTGACCTCGATCCGCGTCGCGACGGCTACATGCCGCACCCGGCAGTGCGGCCGATGGACGCCCGGCGTGAGGATTTCGACCGCCTGCTGGCCAAGCACATCTGCGCCCGCCACATGCCCGTGCTGGCGATCGGCAGCGGCATGCAGCTGCTCAACATCACCGAGGGCGGCACACTGTTTCTGCACATCCCCGAGGATCTGCCCAAGGCCATTCCCCACAAGGATCCGATCGACCAGTCCCACCGCCATGCCCTCGTCGTTGAACGCGGTTCGGTGATGGAACGCGTTTATGGCGACGGTGAGATCCGCGTCAACAGCATGCACCACATGGGCATCGACGACGTCGCCGAGAGCTTCAAGGTGACCGCGCGGGCTCCGGACGGCGTGGTCGAGGCGATCGAGAGTGCCGTCGAGGGCTGGGTCGCGATCGGCACGCAGTTCCATCCGGAAGCCGAAAGCGCCTCGGCGCTCGACGTGAAGATCTTCGAGGAATTCGTGATCGGCATCACGGGCGAAGTCCCGGAAATGCGGCTGGTGGCCTGACTCCCGAAGACAGAGCCGGGATCGGCGGAAGCTCGAGGAGCATTGGGCGTATCCTCGCCCTCGCGACGAGACTTCTGCCGTCCCGGCGGTGCATCACCAGTTGACGCGACGTGCGAACCACGTCAGCCCGGAAACGTCACGCAATAGATCTCGACGGCGGGCCCGTCGGTCGCACCATGCGGTCGGCGGGCCCGCTGTTTGATGACGCCCAGTCCCGCCGCGCGGGCGGCCGGTTCGAAGCCGGCGGCTTTCTGGCGGCAGGGATCGGCGACAAGGGCGAGGCCGTCGGGCTTCAGCGTGCGGGCGATCACGTCGGCGAGCGCCGCGGGATGGTGCGATTCATAGAGCACGTCGGCCGCCACCACGCGGTCGTAGCGGCCCAGATCCTCGGGGAGCTTCCGCCAATCGAGTTCGCGAGTGGTGACCGTCTCCAGGCCGTTGCGGGCGGCGTTGTATCGCACGCCTTCAAGGGCCGGCGACTCGTAATCGGTGGCGGTCACGGTGAACCCGGTGCGGGCGGCTGCGAGTGAAGGCAGGCCCAGGCCACAGCCGAGTTCCAGGAGGGTCAGCCCCTTCCCGTCGACGGCCGCGAGGTCCTCGGCGAGCACGATCGCCGACTCCCAGACGTCGGCCCAGTAGGGAATCCGTTCGTCCTCATCGAAGGCTACCAGGTCGATGAGCGCCTCCATGTCGGGGGGCCGCCAGACCGAGAGCGAACGGCCGTTGATGTCGATCCGCCGTTCCACCGGCGCAAACCGTTCGAATCCCATGCAGGGTCCTCTCTCCACCGAGGTGTATTCGCGACCGTCCGAACTGGTCTGCTCGGGGCGGTTTCGCGGCGGCGCCAGCATGCTCCGGTAGGCGGACCGCAGCTGAGAACGATACCATGTGGCACCATGCTCACCGACTACGACCTGCATCTGTTGGGCGAGGGCCGCCACTGGAAGAGCTATGAAAAGCTCGGGGCGCAGCTGCATGTCGCCGACGGGGTGGCGGGCGTGAGCTTCGCCGTCTGGGCCCCCAACGCCGAGGCCGTGAGCATCGTCGGGGATTTCAATGGCTGGGACGGCCAGCGGCACCCGATGCGGAAACGGATTCCGTCGGGGCTGTGGGAGCTGTTCGTGCCCGGCATTGGCCCCGGCACGCTCTACAAGTATCGCGTGCATACCGGCGGGAGTTTCAGCGATCGGGCCGATCCCTACGGTTTCGGCGCCGAGATGCCGCCGCGGACGGCCTCCAAGGTGATCGATCTTTCCAGTCACGCCTGGCGCGATCAGGAGTGGATGGCGCAGCGGGCCGCCCGCAACAGCCTCTCCGCACCGCTCACAATCTACGAGGTGCACCTCGGCAGCTGGCGGCGGCCGGGCAGCGATCCGCACCGCTGGCTCACCTATGCCGAACTTGAGAGTGAACTCGTCCCCTACTGTTTGGAGATGGGCTTCACGCACGTCGAGTTCCTGCCGCCCTCGGAGCACCCGCTCTCAGCCAGTTGGGGCTACCAGACGATCGGCCTCTTCGCCGCCACCAGCCGCTTCGGCTCGCCGCAGGATCTGATGTCGCTCATCGATGCCCTCCATCGGGCCGGCATTGGCGTGATCATCGACTGGGTGCCGGCGCATTTCCCGCGGGACGGCCACGGCCTGCGTCGGTTCGACGGCACGGCCCTCTACGAGCACGAGGATCCGCGGAAGGGCGAGCATCCCGACTGGGGAACGCTGATCTTCAACTACGGCCGCAATGAGGTCTCCAACTACCTGGTTTCCAGCGCCCTGTTCTGGCTGGATCGCTACCACGTCGACGGCCTGCGGGTCGATGCCGTGGCCTCGATGCTCTACCTCGACTACAGCCGTAAGGACGGCGAGTGGGTGCCCAATTGCCACGGCGGCAGGGAGAACTTGGAGGCGATCGAGTTCGTCAAGAGCTTCAACGTGCAGGTCCACGCTCACCACCCGGGCGTGCTCACGATCGCGGAGGAATCGACGGCCTGGGCAGGCGTCTCGCGGCCAACCTACGTCGGGGGGCTCGGGTTCAGCCTGAAGTGGAACATGGGCTGGATGAACGACACCCTCCGCTACATGCGGCACGATCCGGTGCACCGCAAGTATCACCACGACGAGCTCACCTTCAGCCTCATCTACGCATTCCACGAAAACTTCGTGCTGCCCTTCTCGCACGACGAGGTCGTGCACGGGAAAGGTTCGCTACTCGACCAGATGCCGGGGGATGTCTGGCAGAAGTTCGCCAACCTGCGGCTTCTCTACGCCTACATGTGGTGCCACCCAGGCAAGAAGTTGCTCTTCATGGGGGGCGAATTCGGGCAGTGGCAGGAATGGAACTTCGACGAGAGCCTGCAATGGCACCTGCTCGCCGGGGAGAGCCATCGCGGCCTGTCCCGCGCGGTGGCCGACCTGAACGGCCTGGTGCGGCGCGAGCCCGCCCTCCACGAACTCGATTTCGACGGCCGCGGCTTCGAATGGATCGACTGCCACAATTGGCAGGACAGCGTGCTGGCCTTCGTGCGCAGCGGCTCGAATAGCCGTGATCGGCTGCTGGTCTGTTGCAACTTCACCCCGGTGCTCCGGCAGGGCTACCGGATCGGCGTGCCATCGGCGGGCGTCTACGAGGAGATCTTCAACAGCGATTCGGCGTGGTATGGTGGGAGCAACGCCGGCAACGGCGGGCCGATTCAGTCGGCGCCGCAGCCCCACCACGGTCGGGAACACTCGCTCGCACTGACACTGCCGCCGCTGGCCGTGATCGTGCTCAAGCTGCGGTAGCGAAGGTTTCGCCGATATGTCCCATGCCGCTCGCCCGATCCCATCGGCCGTCGCTAGCGGCCGGTTGCAGTTCATCGACATGCTGCGGGCATTGGCGTCGCACCTGCTCGTCTGGCATCACCTCGCCTTTTACGGACCACTCGTCGATCAGGCCTACCCGCTGGCGCCCGTGCTGTTGGGGTGGCTCGGGGATCCGGCGCGGATGGTGGTGCAGGTGTTCCTGGTGATCGGCGGCTTTGTCGCGTCGCAGCACCTCGCGCGGGTGCACGAGGCGAGTTGGCGGCAGTTTTGCACGGAGATCCTGCAGCGTTACTATCGCATCGGCGTTCCCTACCTTGCCGCCCTTCTGCTCGCGGTATGCGTTAATGCGCTGGCCAGCCTCTGGATGGACCATGATTCCATCGCCGCTCCCCCCAGCCTTGCGCAGTTGGTGGCGCACGCATTGTTCCTGCAGGACATCCTGCGATACGAGTCTCTGTCGGCGGGGATCTGGTATCTCGCGGTCGATTTTCAGTTGTTCGTGCTGACGCTGGCAGTGGCCATGCTGTCGATGCACGCGGTGTCACGGAACGGCGGCGGGGAGCCGGGCGCCGCCCTCGCCTGGACACAGCGGATCCTCGCGGTGCTGGCGACGGCTTCACTTTTCTGGTTCAACCGGGATCCCGCCTTCGACTGCTGGGGCGTGTATTACCTCGGCAGCTATTTCCTCGGCATGCTGGTGCAATGGAAGATTTCCAGCCGCTTGCCCGGCCGCCTCCTCTGGGGCTACCTGGGACTGGTCGCCGTGGCGGTGGCGGTCGATTGGCGGCCGCGATTGGTGGTGGCGGCGGTCACGGCCGTCCTGATCCTGCTGGCGGCCCAAGGCAACCGTCTAAAGCACTGGCCCAAGAGCCGTGTGGTGGGCTATCTCGGGCGGATCTCGTTCAGCCTGTTCCTGGTCCACTTCCCGGTCTGCCTCGTGGTAAACGCCTGGCTGTCGCGTTGGGAACTCACGCCGCCACAGGCGCTGGCCGGCATGGTCGCCGCGTGGGTGGGCAGCGTGATGATGGCCATGGTGTTCGATCATCTCGTGGTGAACCGTCGGTGACTGCGGTTACCTCGGTTGTCGCTTCCAGTCGAGGCGATACCGCTTCTGCATGCCCTCGATCAGTTCGCGGAAGGTGTTCGACGCCTCCCGCTGTGCGACCATGCCGATCCGCTGGCGGTCATTGCGGCCCGCCAGGAACTTCTCCTGGAGTTCGGCCGTGGGCGGCTCCTGCGCCACGAGGCGAATCACGTAGCAGACCGTCCGTGGCTCGTTGAAGGCCACGGCAGTGCGGCCAGGCTCCAGCGAGAACACGGCCCGCATGAATTCGTCGCCGGGCATCGAGAGGCCCTCGGGCTGCGAAAGCACCGGTTGCCCGCCGCCCGCCATGCCCTGCGTGAGCCAGGAGAAAGGCTCCACTTGCAAGGCCTTCATGTCGGCGCCTCCGGCCGCCTGCGCGAGCGTTGCTTCGAGCGACTGCTGCTTCGCGTCGGCCTGTTTGGCGATCTCCTCGGCGCGTTTCTTGGCCAGACTGCGGCCTTCGACGATCCGCCAGGCGCGTTCCACGCCCGGGCGGGCTGTTTCGAACGAGGGAGTGAACTCGGGCTGGTCCTCAGTCCGCCACGACAGGTAACGGTTGCCCTCGACATCCCGAGAGCGGATCGGCCGGAGCGACATCGATCCGGAGCCGAACATCTGATCGAGCCAACGCTGCTGGCGGATACCGAACCGGCTGGTGGGATCCTGCACGAATTCAAAGCTGCCGCCGATACCGCCGGCGGCGAAGGCCGCGTCGGCCGCGACGAGCTCCGAGCGGGCCGACTCCAATCCCTGCTTTTCCGCGATCTTCGCCAGATCGGGGGGCCGCGGAGCCTCGACGCCGCTGGGTTTCCTCGCCTGCCAGAGGGCATAGTCCTCCGCGTAGCGACTGATGTCGCCGCCCACGGCCGTGAAAATGGCGTCGATGCGGGCCTCCGCCCGCTCCCGTGCCAGCCGCTTGCGGATGTCGTCTTTTACGGTGTCGAGCGGTTCGAACTGGGTGGCGTCGTCGGTTTTCTTGTCGGCCTCGGCGACAGGCTTTTCAGGTTCACCGGTCGGCTTTTCATCGGTCGACTTGGCGGGATCGGTAGCGGCGTTGGCTGGGGCGTCAGCCGGCTTTGCCTCCGGCTGCTTGAAGGACACGGTGCGGAAAGGGCTGCCGCCGATAGCGGCACCCTTGGGAGCCGGCGTCGCCTCGGCCGGCTTGGCATCGCCCTCAGCGGGCTTCACCTCCGGGGCGATCGCCTTCTCCTCGGCAGTGTTCGCTTTCTTCTCTTCGGGGGGATTCTCCTTCGCGTCCGGCGCGGCAGGCTTCGCGCGAAACATCGAGGTCTTGTTCTTCTCGTAGTATGCGGCGATCTGCTCGTCGGTCACCTCCTTCGCGGCCTCGTCTTCAAAGAGGCCGCGTTTTGCTACGAGGTATTCGTATTGCGTGCGGTGGGGCTCCCGGAAGCCGGGGTCGGCGCTGCGGGCCTCGGGCAGATCGTTCTTGTATTTTTCGTAGAAACTGCGGAGAGCCGATTCCGACGGCGCCGGCACATCGCCGGCAAAACTCTCCACCACGACGGGCACTGTTTCAACCGTGGCCCGCTGTTCGAGACGGCGGAAGTAATCCCACTGCCATCCCGGCGGATCGGCATTGAAGGCCGACTGGTGGAGCATCAGCATCGTGCGAGCGGCCAGCTCCGTGCGCAGGGCCTCGAAGAGATCCTGTTGCGTCAAGGGCAGCGGTCCGAGGCGGAGCCGCGAGAGGATCTCGTCGAACTGCTCCTGCCGCACGAGGTTGCCGGTCCACTGGCCCAAGAAATCATTGATCGCCTGATCGCTGACCAGAATGCCGTTGGCCTTGGCGTCCTGGGCCAAGAGCGTTGTCTGTACGGTCTGTTCTTCGCCCTCTGGGAGCAGCGGTAGCCGTGACGGATCACGGCCGCCGGCCGCCGCCGACTCCATCAGAAATCGGTTGACGACCGACCGCATGGCGACGGTCCGCTCGAGCCCGCCCTCGCGAAGCTCGCCCCCGTTCCATGTAACGGCCACGGGATCCTGCATCCCCCCGGAGCTGCCCATCTGCAGAAAAGGAGGCAGGACGAAAAACGCGAGCATCGCCAGAATTGCCACGCATACGAGCAGCGAACGCTGGTATTTGCGGAAAATTTCAAAGGAGCCGACCATGGCACCGCCTATGGGCTATTCCCGGACGGCAGAACCGCCGAGGCTTGACAAGGAACTTGAGGGCAGGGTAACGCTTGGAGACCTGCAGACAGGCCGCAGATTGTAGCGCTGGGCCGGTTTGCGCCAATCCCGATGCTGGCACCTTTCACCAAAACCCTCCCCGGACGACGCCCCTCACGATGGCCAAAAAGACATCCAAGCGACCGCCCGCGAAAGGCCGCCGCACCGTATCGACCGCGGCGTTCACGCCCAAGGGCGACTTCCAGCTCGTGATCGTCGAGAGCCCCGCCAAGGCCAAGACGATCGAAAAGTACCTGGGGCCAGGATTCGTGGTGAAAGCCTCGATCGGGCACATCCGGGACCTGCCGAGCAAGGCCCCGCGGGGGTCCAAACAGGCCGTTCCGGGCGTCGATCTCGACCACGACTTCGCCCCGACCTACGAAATCGATGACAACAAGACCAAGACCGTCTCGGAGCTCCGCCGGCTTGCCAAGGGGGCCAGCGAGGTCTGGTTCGCCACCGACTTGGATCGCGAGGGCGAGGCGATCGCCTGGCACCTCACGCAGGTGCTCGGCGTCGATCCGGCCCACGCCAAGCGGGTGACATTCGACGCGATCACGAAGGCCGAAGTGCAGCGGGCCTTCAACGAGCCGCGGGTCATCAACATGCCCCGGGTCGAGGCCCAGCAGGCGCGTCGGATCGTGGACCGCATCGTGGGCTACCAGGTGTCGCCCATCCTCTGGAAGAAGGTGGCGGGGGGCTTGAGCGCCGGCCGCGTGCAGAGCGTGGCCACGCGGATCGTCGTCGAACGCGAGCAGGAAATCCGCGAATTCATACCGGCGGAATCCTGGGACATCTCCGCCAACATGACCTTCGACGTTGCTGCTGCCGCCGCCCTGCACGGGCAATGGGCCGCGTTCATGGCGAAACGCGACGAGCGGGGCCGGCCGCCGCTGGTGCGTGACCGCATGGCGTGGCTGGCCGATCGTCGTGCACTGTCATGCGACCTCGTCGAAGTGGCTGGCAAGCCGGCTCGGATCGAGGCGGAAAAAGATTCGGCCGCCGATCTGGCTGTGACCGCAATGCAGGCCGCCGAAGCTGCCGGAATGGTCGACGTGGATGTCGTCCGCGAGACCGATCCCGAGGGGAAGGGGCGCGGAAAAAACGTCGTGCGGATCACCGGTCGGCCCGACCCCACCGCCCGCTATACCGTTGAATCGATCGACGTCACACGCACTCGCTCCCGACCCTATCCACCGTTCATCACGAGCACCCTGCAGCAGGCCGCGAGCAGCCGGCTCGGCATGTCGACCGACCGCACGATGCGAATCGCCCAGCAGCTCTACGAGGGAATCGACCTACCGGGCGAGGGCCGCGTCGGCCTGATCACCTACATGCGAACCGACTCGACCAACCTCTCTAAAGAGGCTGTCGACATGGCACGCCGCTACCTCGAGCAGCGGTTCGGAGGGAAGTATGTGCCCGAGAAGCCACGCTCCTACTCCAGCTCCAACGAGAGCGCTCAGGAGGCCCACGAGGCGATCCGGCCAACTGACGCGGCCCGCGATCCCGACAGCATCGCCTCGGCGCTCACCGATGAGCAGATGAAGGTGTATCGGCTGATCTGGCAGAGCTTCCTCGCCTGCCAGGCGACCGACGCCGAATGGGATTCGACGAGTGTCCGCATGCGACGGAGCGACCGCGACACCGGTGCCGTTTTCAAGGCGAGTGGCCGCGTGCTGCGGTTCGACGGTTTTTATGCGGTGAGCGGGACGCCCAAAGACGACGGTGACCAGGTGCTACCCGATTTCCAGAAGGGCGCGGAGCTCGCGCCGTTCGAGATCGAGCCGCGGCAGAAGTTCCAGTCGCCGCCGCCGCGGTATACGGAGGCCACGCTCGTCAAGAAGATGGAGGAGGAGGGGATCGGCCGCCCCTCGACCTACGCCAGCATCATCAACGTGATCGAGAACCGCGGCTACGTGGTGCAACAGGATCGCAGGTTCCACGCGACGGCTATTGGCGAGGCGGTCACTGGATTCCTGAAGCGGGGCTTCCGCGATCAGTTCATCGAGATTGGCTACACGCGGGAGATCGAACGCGAACTCGACCAGGTCGCCCAGGGCACGAAGCGGTGGACGGACATGCTCCATGAGTTCCACGACGAACTCACGCCCAAGCTCGAAAGCGCGATGGAGGAACCGCACGAGAAGGCCAAGTCGGATCCATCGGCCTTCGCCTGCCCGCAGTGCGGCCGGCGGCTGGAATATCGCCTCGGAGGTAAGGGTGAGTTTCTGTCGTGCAGCGGCTACAACGAAAAGGTCCTGGCGCCGGCGGCCGCCCCGAAGACGACGGCGAAGGGAAAGAAGCGGAAGGCCGCGAAACCGAAGGAAGTGCCCGCCTGCTCGTTTGCGATGCCGGTCGACCGCCAGCGGCGGCCGCTCCTGCCTGAGCAGATCGACCTGCTTTCTCCCGCCGGTGTTCCCATGGTCAAACGCACCGGCCGGTTCGGTGATTTTCTCGTCGAGGACAAGCCGCGGCCGGTGAAGCCGAAGGGAAAAAAGGCAGCCGAGCAAACACCATCCGAGCCGCCCCCCTTCATCCTGAACCTGGACAAGAAGGCGTGCATCAAGTTTCCTTCCCCGCCGCCGCTCGTCACCGACATCGCCTGTCCCAAGTGCGGTAACGTCATGAACCTGCGGGAGGGCAAGCGTGGCCCGTGGCTCGGCTGCCGTGCCTTTCCCAAGTGCCGCGGCCGGGAGGCCTTCACGAAGCTGCCCGAGCCCCGGCAGAAGGAACTTGAGCGGGAACTCGCCGCTCTCATGGCGGGCCGTACGAAGCTGTCATTGACCAGGCGCGACGGTGTCACGCCGGTGACGGAAGGCATGCCTCTGGCGTCGCTCCAAATGGAGGGCGGGATAGCCGAGCTTGCGAAGTTTGACGGCTGAAGTGGCCCAGAATGGCCGAGCCCGGCGTGAACACATTTCCCATACAAGCCCCGGCGCAAGCCAGGGGCTCGGTGCGAACACCAACCCGCGGCCCCCGCCGTGCCTCACAGCCACGGAGGGTCGCCCGTGAACGTGCTGGGCGTCTCGTCGAGCGCGACCGCGAAGGCCGTGGCATGCGAGCGGCAGTGGGAAATGCTCACGAGGATGCAATGGATCCCCATCTTCTCGGCGATCTCCTGCGTGCCCCCCTTGAGAAACGCCTGTGGCCGGCCGCCGGGGCCGTTTCGGACCTCGATGTCCCGCCAGCTGATGCCCCTGCGCCAGCCCGTGCCGAGCGCCTTGAGCACCGCCTCCTTGGCGGCCCAACGGCCGGCGAAGTGCTGCGTGGCCATGCGGCGGCTGCGGCAATATTCGATTTCCAGCGGCGTGTAGACGCGGTCGATGAACAACTCGCCGTGGCGTTCGATCATCTGCGCGATCCGCAGGCATTCGGTGATGTCGGTGCCCACGCCCAGCACGTTCATGCTCGGTTTCCTTTCCCGGAAGTCCTTCCTGTGGCGGCAGGCTTGCCGGCCTTGCCGCGTGCCAGGCCGCAGGCCCGTCGGGCCCGATCGAGCACATCGCGTGCCTTGGCCCGGGCCCGCTCGGCTCCGGCGGCGAGGATCGCCTCGATCCGCTCCGGATCCGCTTCGAGCGCCGCCCGTCGGGCTCGTGCCTCCGCGAAGAACTGGGCCGCGGCCTCGGCGAGCGCCTTCTTCACCTCGCCATAGCCGAAGCCGCCGCGGCGGTAGAGATCGGCCATCTTCAGGCGGTCGGACTCCGGTGCCACGAGCGAATAGAGTGCGAAGAGATGGTCCTCGTCGGGGTTCTTCGGCTCCTCCATGGGACGGGAGTCGGTCGTGATCCGCATGATCTTCTTCTTCTGCACCGCCGGATCCTCGAAGACGTCGAGCGTGTTGTCGTAGCTCTTGCTCATCTTCTGGCCGTCGGTGCCCGGCACGCGGGCGCCGCCCTCCACCAGCCTCGGCTTCGGCAGCGTGAACACCTCGCCGTAGAGGTGGTTGAACGTGCCGGCCAGATCGCGGCAGACCTCGATGTGCTGCACCTGATCCTCGCCGACGGGCACGACCGTGGCGTCGTAGGCGAGGATATCGGCGCTCATCAGCACCGGGTAGGTGAAGAGACCGGCATCGGCCGGGAGGCCGCGGGTTTTCTTGTCCTTGTAGGCGTGGCAGCGTTCGAGGAGCCCCATCGGAGTCACCGTCATGAGCAGCCACGTGAGTTCCGTCACCTCGGGCACGTCTGATTGCACGAAGAGGGTGGCGCGGTCGGGGTCGAGCCCCAGCGAGACGAGGTCGACCGCCGCGTCGTGGACAAGCCCGCGCAACCGATCCGGCTCGCGGACGGTGGTGAGCGCATGCAGGTCGGCGATGAAGTAGTAGGCCTCGACGGCCGGCTGTTGTGCAGGGGTTTGCAGGGCACCGGGCGGCTGATGCCCCGGCTGTAGGTCGATGTATTGCCTGATCGCGCCGAAGTAGTTGCCCCAGTGGAAGCGACCCGTCGGCTGGATGCCCGACAGGACGCGGGTGGGAGCGGGCGGGCGGGAAGCAGGCGTGGCACGGTCTTCAGCTGGCATGGGGCTGGCTTTCAGAGGAGATGGTGGCCACCGGTCCGCAGGGGGCGCGATTGGGCACCGCGAGGGTGCCGATCACGTCGGCCATGACTGCCGCTCCCAACTCGGCGAGTGCCGCAGGAAGGCCGTCGAGCAGTCGGGCCGACACCACAGGCTCGGCGAAATTGGCGGTGCCGATCTGCACGGCTGAGGCACCGGTCACGAAGAATTCCATGCAGTCGTCGAGTGTCATGATGCCGCCGACGCCGACGATGGGGATATCGACTGCCTGTCGCACCTGATGGACGCAACGCAGCGCGATCGGTTTGATCGCCGGCCCGCTCAGGCCGCCGATGACGTTGCCGAGCATCGGCCGTCGGCGCCGCCAGTCAACGGCCATGCCCTGGCAGGTGTTGATGAGCGTGACGGCATCGGCGCCGCCATCCCGGGCCGCCCGGGCGATCTCCACGATGCTGGTGACATTGGGGGTGAGCTTGGCGAGCACGGGCAGCGAGGTAGCCGACCGCACGCCCTCGACGACCCCGCGGCAGGCCACGGGGTCGGTGCCCATGTCGATTCCGTGGCTGACGTTGGGGCACGAGATGTTGAGTTCCAGGGCCGCGATGCCAGGCACGCCGTCCAGGCGGGACGCCAGCGTGACAAAATCGGCCTGCGAGCCGCCCGCGATGCTCACGATCACCGGAGCGCCGCACCGCACCAGGAAAGGGAGTTGATGGGTCAGAAACGAGTCGATGCCGTCGTTATCGAGGCCGATCGAATTGAGCAGGCCGGACGCGGTTTCGACCGTCCGCCACGGCACGTTGCCCTGGCGGGGCAGCGGCGTGATCGTCTTGGGAACGACCCCTCCGAGCCGGGAGAGATCGAGGAAGCCCGTCATCTCGCGGCCGTAGCCGAACGTGCCGGAGGCCACCATGATCGGGTTTGGCAGGTGGAGCCGCCCCAGACTTACAGCGAGGCTTGCGGGCGGGGATCCCACTTGGCCCGCAGGCCGGGGAGCCGTCATTGCCCGGGAGGACACCGTGGAATCAGGTGGAGGCATGTCGGAAGGCCGGGGCGAGGGGGGTGGGGTAGCTTGGGCTGCCTCGAAACGGAGGCAGTGTCCGTCGCCGCCCGGGGTTGTCAGGAGTCCCGAGTGTAGTGGGTTTTGCAGCGGCCCCAAGGTCGCAGCCGTGTTTGCCGGGGAGGACGAAAACCGCAGTCACCGGTTCGCGAAAAGTTTTCCGATTATGTCAAGTCTGCCGAATATGACGCCGATAAACCAACCGGAAGAGTTTTGAACAGCCGGGCTTCCCGGCAAGGTGGATCGTTGACACTACTACTTGCCAGCCATAGACTTCCGACGAATCGCGCCTCCCGTGCGGAGCGTCCATGTCGTGACCAAGAAAGACATTGTCAGAACGATCGCCGAGCAGATCGAACTGCCGCAGCTCCGCACCAAGGAGCTGGTGCAGAGGACGTTCGACGCCCTTATCGACGCCCTGGTGCAGGAGGGGCGGGTCGAGCTCAGGAATTTCGGCGTCTTTCAGATCAAGAAACGCGAAGCCCGAATGGCTCGCAACCCTCGTACGGGGGAGCGTGTGCCGGTTCAGGCCAAGAGCGTGGTGACGTTCAAGCCGGGCAAGGAGATGGAGGCCCGCGTGCGGCATCTCGATCAGGCCGAGGTTGCGAAGGAAGGCGAGCCACCGGCTCCCTCCCCGTCACAGCCAGAAGGCCAGCCAGGGCAGGGGTAGGGCGCAGGATGGGGGGCTTGGGCCGCCTGTCGGCGGACGCCTCTGGAAATCAACATCGCGGCAAAGGATTGCCGTCAGCTACATCCTCGGTCGGTTCGCGGATCCTGCGGCGTGTTCCTCGGAGCACGGCACGATCGGCATCCCGAACCGGATCATTGATTGGATGAGGGAGACGCAGGTCATGAAGGCCCACGACACATTCGGCGGCACGTTCACGAGAGCACTGCTGATGCTCGTTGTTGCCGTTGCGTTGGCAACCAGCACCGGCTGCCTCATCCCGATGTATTCCGGCGATCCGGTCCGCCGTGCCGAGCAGCTCATCTACACGTCGGAAGATCTGCGTCAGATCACCGACGAATGGGAGCGGATTTGGTTCCTCGACCAGCCGTCCCACATGACGCTCTACCGCACGCACGGTGGCGTGTTGTAGTCGGTCGTTGCCGTACTGGGACGCGCCGCCGGGACGGCAGAAGTCTCGTCGCGTTGGCTTTTTCGCCATCACGCGTTGCGGTCGTGCCGTCCCGAGCAGGGGCGAAAAATCCAAAAGCTCCTCGAGCTTCCGCCGATCCCGGCTCCATCGAAGACTGCTTCGCAGGATGCGAAGCGCAGCACCAGCAAACTGCGTTTGCCAAGCGACTGGCTGAGGGCGGGCATCCGCCCGTCGGCTGGGCATGATGCCGTGTTTCGCTTGAATTCAAATCCGGATCTTGGATGCCTGCTCGACGATCGTTTCGAGTGGCACGAGGTTGCCCTTGTTGCAGCCCGGGCAGGCCTCGGCGGCTTCCGCCCACGCTTCCGGAGAGCGGATGTTCGAATCCCAGAATGGCCAGGTCTTGCACTGCCGCGGCCGCTCCTCGTAGGCCGTGCACTTGCGGGTCTTCTCGTCGAGGAGCACGCAGTCCCCGCCCGGACGTTCCTTGAGCGAACGGCGGACACCCACACGCTTCACGTGCTTGGCCTCGAATGCATCCGGCGTCATGCCGAGCCGGGAGGCCATGGCGTTGATCTCGTCCTGATTGACCCAGACGTAGCCTTCGGCGCCCGAGCAGCAGTCGCCACACTGCGTGCACTGGAACCGCAGGCCGCCGGAGTACCAGACTTCTTTTCGAATACCAGCCATCATGTACCCCTGAGCGATTGTCACCTGAGTTGCTGCACGGCTGCCACGATCGCTTCGACGTCGGCGCCGGTGTTGAACGGTCCAAAACTCGCCCGCACGGTGCCGCCCGCTTGCGTGCCCAGATGGGCATGGACGCAGGCAGCGCAGTGGAAGCCTGACCGCACCTGCACGCCCGCCATCTGCTCGAGCAGCACGGCCACTTCGGCCGGATCATAGCCCTCGACCGTGAAACTCACAATCGGCGCGAACGCATCTGCACAGGTCCCGCCGTCCCCGGCCGTATACGGCCCCAGCACCTGCACGCCGGCGATCTCGCCCAGCCTCGCCGCGGTAGCGGCGGCCAGGTCACGGCAGCGGCGGCCGATCGCGTCGATCGACTGCGCGGCGAGCCACTCCGTCGCCGCCAGCAGGCCGGCGAGGGCGGGCAGGTCGGGCGTGCCTGCCTCCATGCGATCGGTGAAGCGGTCGGGCATGGCGAGGCTGTCGCTCGCCGAACCGGTGCCTCCCTGCACGAGCGGGGCAGGGTCGATGCCCGGTCGCACCCAGAGGATGCCCGTCCCGGCTGGACCCATCAGCCATTTGTGGGAAGGAGCGACCAGAAGGTCGGCGCCGTAGCCACCGGTAGGGCAGGGGATCTGGCCGAGCGACTGCGCGGCATCGAGGAGCAGCAGCCCACCGCGAGCGTGTGTGATCTCCGCGATCGAGCGGGCATCCTGCAGAACGCCGGTCACGTTGGAGGCATGCGAGCAGGTCACCAGTCGCGTTGCCGGCCGCCACGCCCGCGCGACCGCGTCGGGCTCGACGCGGCCCGTGCCGTCGCAGGTCACGATCGAGAGTTCGATCACGCCTCGGTCCGCGAGCCAACGGAGCGGGCGGAGCGTGGCGTTGTGGTCGGCGGCGGTGGCGATCACATGGTCGCCTTGCACGAGCAGGCCGTGGATCGCCATGTTGAGCCCGAGCGTCGCCCCTGCGGGGAATGCGACCCGGTCGGGATCGACGCCACCAAGCAGGCCGGCGACGGCGGCCCGGCACCGCGCGCGGATCGCATCCGCCGCGGCCGCCTCTCGATAGGTTGCCCGGCCGGCGACGGCGCCGATCACGCGGCCTGCCTGTTCCCACGCGGCGAAGACCTCCGGCGGCTTGGGCCACGAGGTGGCCGCGTTGTCGAGATAGCGGCGGACGGTCTCGGCACCAGCCACGATCATCCTCCGATCTGATACATCGCGCGGACCGGCCGTTCGAACGCGTGCGTGCCGATGCCGTGGGCGGCCCGCTTCGCGAGCACGCAGTCGCGGAGCAGGCTGGCGATTTCGTCATCTGAGCCGCCCGCGCGGAGCACCTGCCGTGCATCCCACTCCGTCGTCGAGAACAGGCAGTTGCGAAACTGCCCGTCGGCGGTGAGCCGCAGCCGGTCGCAGCGTTCGCAGAAGGGCTGCGTGACCGGGTCGATGAAGCCGACGATCGCGGCCTGCTCAGGCGTGCCCGCCCCCGTGTCCACGCCGTCGCTGACGTATCGATAGTCGATCGCCGGCTGGCCCTCGTCGGTGCGGGCTGCGGGCACGAGCGGCCCCAGGTGCTGCGTGAGGATATCGCGAACCTCGCGGCCCGAGAGCACCTGCCCATTCGACCAGGAGGCCTCACCGTCGAGCGGCATGAACTCGATGAACCGCAACTGGAAGCCCTCCCGCCGGCAGAACCGGGCCAGCGGCACGATCTCCCCTTCCGTGAGGCCGCGGATGGAGACGGCGTTGATCCGGATCGAGCGGAAGCCGGCAGCCTTCGCGGCAGCGAGGCCGGCCAGCACCCGGTCGAGACCCTGCCGCCGCGCGATCTGCTCGAAGAGGTCCTCGCGCAGCGCATCGAGGCTGACGTTGAGGCGGTTCAACCCGGCTCGGCGCAGGTCCGCCGCCTGCTCCGCGAGCAGCAGGCCGTTGGTCGTGAGCGCCACCTCCTCGATGCCAGGCGTGGCCACGAGTAGCCGCACGAGTTCATCAACATCTCGTCGTACGAGTGGCTCGCCCCCCGTGATCCGGATCGAGCGAATGCCGAGGCCCGCCGCTCCACGGGCCACCCGCGCAATCTCCTCGTAGCTGAGCAGTTCCTCTCGCGGCTTGAAGACCACGTCGAGCGGCATGCAGTAGGTGCAGCGAAGGTTGCAGCGGTCGGTGACACTGATCCGCAGGTCGGTGTGCACACGGCCGAAGCCGTCGACGAGCGCAGGGCGACCAGCGGGAGTGTGCGATCCGATGCTGTCGATCATGAGGCACCTCGCTCGCCCGTGGACTGCCCGGCGGCGGTGCTGTGTTGAAGTCGGCCGGCAGGATCCACGCCACGGTCGGGATGAACCCAGACACGGTCGCCATCGGGCCCCTCCTCGCACTTCCAGATCGGCACGTCGCTCTTGATGCGTTCCATCAGCCATTCCGCCGCGGCAAAGGCCTCGCGACGGTGCGGTGCGCTCGTGGCGACGGCCACGCTCGTCTCGCCGACCGCGACCTCCCCGAGCCGGTGTCTGATGACGCACGCGGTCAGAGCATATGTCGCCACCGCTTCGTCACGCAGCTTGGAGAGGACCGCGACGGCGAGCGGTTCGTGGGCCTCGTAGGCGAGCCGCCTTGTCTGCACACCGGCGGTCACACCCCGCGTCGTGCCGGTGAACAGCACGTTTGCCCCGGCGGCATCGTCAGCCACGGCCGCCAGCAGACGGGCTGCGTCGATCGGCTCCCACACCAGTAGCGATGCGTAGGATGCCGGGGGGGGGGCTTGGGAGGAAGTGGCTTTGACTGTTGCGGCCATCTCATCCTCCGCTCACCGGGGGAATGATCGCGGCATCGGCGCCGACGGGCACCGCCGCATCGTCCGCCACGTAGGTGTCTCCGATCGCCACGGCGCTGCGGGCCAGCAGCAACGCGAGCGTTGGAAACTCGGCGGCCAGTCGCGTGCGGAGCGCCGCTGCGGAGCCGCCCTCCCATGGCAACTCCACCGAGCGGCGGCCGACCGCTGCGGCCATGCCTGCAAACAGACTGATACGCACAACGCTGCATTCGGGGGCGTTCGTCTCGATGCCACCGAGGAGATCGTCGTTGATCATGCTCCGCTGCTGCTCGCGATCCATGGATCACCTCACGGGTGTGTCGGATCGGATGTGAGCTGTTTGGTGCGGGCGACGAGCTGTCGATGCTTCTCATGGGTTTCGAGGTCGAAGCCCCCGAACTGGCGGCTGCCCAGATGCGAGTCGCCGAGCTGGGCCGTGATGCCATCGCCGCTATATCGGGCGCCACAGCGATAGCAGCTGAGGCAGTTGGGCATGAAGAGAAAGAGGATGACGTCGAGCAGGGCCGTGCCGAACAGGATGCCGAACGTGATCACTAGTTCGCGGTTGGCCCACGCCACGCAGCTGGCCGCGAGGCCTGCCACCACGATCGCCAGCCCGACCCGCTGCGGGAAATCCTTGCGGACGAACAGTTCCAGGCTCGGACAGACCAGACACCTTTGCAGGCGGGGATGCTGCGTGCCTTCGCCGCGGCTGGCAATGGCATCGGCCGGGATCTTCATCACCGCTCTGCACCGGGAGCATTCCAGCGTGTCGCGGCTCTCGATGCCATCGATCGATGTCGTTGCGTGGCAGGCGGGGCAGGCGTAGGTGATGCGCATCGAATGCTTTCGCAGCGGGGCGGCGGTCTCACGCCGCCACGGACAGGAGTTGGGCCGTCAGTTCGCCGAGGATGGCGGCGAGGCAAGCCACATAAAGGATACCCGTGGCACTCTGGGTGTTGGGAATGTCGAGCGTTTTTCGGCTGAGCCAGAGCAGCACGGGTAGCCCGGCCAGGCCGGCGAGCCACCGCAGCGAGACGAGGGCCATGGTCGTGGGGCCGCCGGACGCACCGGCAGCTGCCGGCCCCGCCGGCATCATCGCGACCGCTGCCGCCACCACCAGTTGTGCTGCCCAGGCGGCAAACGCCACGTCGATCATGCGGCGAAGCACGTCGACTCGCATGCCGGGGGCGTTCAAGTACCAGTGCCCAAGCAGCATGGCGTGGACGGTGAGTCCGGTGACGAGCCCGGAGAGCAGCGCGTTGCCGACGTTTCCCCAGCCCCCCGCCGTGTTTTCATCAGTCGCCACCTGCACGAATGCCGTCGCAGCCGCGAGCAGCAGCGCCGTGACCACGCACAGAATGATTCCCTGTCGGGGCCGCTCGGCGAACCAGGCGATGCTCGCCATCCAGGCGGTTACGGCCGCTGCGGCCGGCAGCAGCCAGCCAAAGGCAGGGAGTGTCTGCCCGGAGAGGAGCGCCGCGAACGTGGCGAGCCCAAGCACGACGAGCATGTTGACGCGGAAGAAGCCGGCGGGCACCAGCGCCGCCGGCGTGAGCACCAGGGCCACCGACAGTCCCCAGCCGAAGCGGCAGAGAAAATCGATGAGGAGAGTCATCCGCTGGTCTCCGTGGTAGCCGCGGCCCCTGTCATCGTGCGCGGCCGGGTCATCGCGCGCGGGCCCCGTATATCAGCGACATCACCTCGGCGCGGCTGGAGATGTTGGAGCGGAAGAGGCCCTTCATCGCCGACGTGACGCAGACGCTGCCCGGCTTGCGGACGCCGCGGATCGTCATGCAGGTGTGCGAGGCCTCGACGACCACGGCCACGCCCTTGGCGCCGAGGTCGTGCACGAGCAGATCGGCGATCTGTTCGGTCATCCGCTCCTGCACCTGCGGGCGGTGCGAGAGGGCCTCCACCACGCGGGCCAGCTTGCTCAGGCCCAGCACGCGTCCGTTTGGCAGATAGCCGATGTGGGCGTGGCCCATGAAAGGAAGGAGGTGGTGTTCGCAGACACTGTTGAAGGCGATGTCGCGGACGAGCACGATCTCGTCGTATTTTTCGGTGAACGCCTTACGGAGGTGCACTTTCGGGTCGGCGTGCAGCCCGCTGAACATCTCGGCATACATGCGGGCCACGCGTGCCGGCGTTTCCAGGAGTCCCTCGCGATCGGGGTTTTCACCGACCGCCAGCAGAATTTCCCGCACGGCGCGTTCGATCCGGGCGTGGTCCACGGGGTGGCCGTCGCAGCTCGGGACATCGGCATCGCAGGAGGGGGATTCGGTGTTCATGAGGCCGAGTTTACCACACCCGCTAATTCACGCTGAAGGCGGGCGGAAATACCCGGCTGGTGACGGCCGAGCCGCGGGCTTCGATGGCGTTCATGAGCAGCCTGACGCGACTGACGACGTCGCATTCCGACAGCAGCCGCAGCTTGGTGTCGAGGTCGAGGTCGATCGTGTAAGAGACGATGTCGGTGAGCATGCCGAGCGTGATCTGACTGCCCAGGAGCTGATCGAGCTGCTCATAGGCCTGCGGAATCTTCGGCATGGCCCTCTTGAAGACGGCGAGCAGCTGCTGCTGCAGCCCCGCGGCCGTGCCGGCCTTGGTGTCGGGCTCGTGGTCTTCGAGAATCTCCGACTCGACCACGCGAAATGGTTTCGTGGCGGGCAACTCGCGGATGAGCCGCAGACGGCGCACACCCAGAAGCAGCACGTTGTATGTGCCCTGTGGTGTCCGCTGATGCGTGGCGATCCGGCACAGGCAGGCGGTGGGCTGCAGCTGGGGGCGTTCTTCGTACTGCTGCTCCCAGCCGGGCGCAAGCAGCCCCAGGGCGATCAGCCGGTCGTCCTGAATGGCTTCCTCGAACATCGCCAGATACCGCGGCTCGAAGATGTGCAGCGCCTGCATGACGTGCGGAAACATCACCATGTTGGGGAGCGGAAAGACTCGCGCCAGGCCGGAGAACTGGTCGGGAGAAAACGCCAGGGGTTCGTCAGTCATGGTGCTCGTCACGCGGCTGGGGGCGGTGGATCGAGGTGGA
This sequence comes from Pirellulales bacterium, assembly GCA_044236455.1. Lineage (GTDB taxonomy): Bacteria > Planctomycetota > Planctomycetia > Pirellulales > UBA1268 > CAMCQY01. Next base: position 14,269 of record JBIIGJ010000018.1, on the reverse strand, counting down.
TCTCCGGCAGCAGATCCGGATTGAGCTCGATGGAGGGAAAATCTTCCGTGCTGGCAGCCACCTCGGCGAGGCAGGTGTCAAAGCCACGGAGGAATCCGTTCACGTCGAGCCCCAGGTGATGTGGACCGTAGGGCTCGAGGTAGCCATGGACACTCTTGTGGAGCTTGCGGGCCCCGCGGATGTTACCGTTGCCGAAATGATAGAGGGCAACGGCGGCCTGGATGAGTCCCTGGTAGAACTTTCGCGAAGGGCCGCGGTATTCCGTCCACAACTCCTCCCAGATCTCATGGCTCTCGTAGTAGTCGCACTCGTTGAATTTCTCGATCCCCTGCAGGTAGAGGGGATCGTAGCCGGGGGCGTCCATGGGCAGACTCACGGAAAGCGGAAAGCGGAAGGCGGGGAACAGTTCGGATGAAACGATCTGCCAAACTGCGAAAGAATAGTAGCAAACAGGGGGGGCTGGCGGGCCGGGACCTGGGGACGGCCGTGGCGCGGCGGCTGGCTCGGGGCTATCCACAGGCCCATTGTTCGCTCGATTTTGCCAGCCCTTTCCAGCTCCTGATCGCCACGATTCTGTCGGCCCAGTGCACCGACAAGCGGGTGAATGCCGTCACGGGGGACCTCTTCGGCCGCTGGCCGACCCCGGTGGACCTGGCGGCGGCGACCCAGCGGGACGTCGAGTCCGTGATTCGGTCCACGGGGTTCTTCCGGGCCAAGGCCAAGAACATCCGCGGCTGCTGCGCGGCCCTCATGGAGCGTCATGGCGGCGAGGTGCCCCGCCGGCTCGAAGACCTCGTCCGGCTGCCGGGCGTGGGCCGCAAGACCGCCAACGTGGTGCTCGGCAGCGGCTTTGGCCTGCCTTCGGGAGTGGTGGTCGACACGCACGTGGGCCGGATCTCGCGGCGGCTGGGCCTGACCCGCCATGCCGATGCCGTCCGCGCCGAAAGGGATTTGACGGCCGTGATCCCGAAATCGCACTGGATCGCCTTCAGCCACCGGCTGATCGAGCACGGCCGCACGGTCTGCTCTGCCCGCCGCCCGCGGTGCGAGGGCTGTCTGCTGGCCGACATTTGCCAGCGTGTCGGCGTCAAAACAACTCCTGTGACCCATTGAAACGGCCGCCGTTGCGTCGGCCGCCGGCCGTGAATCGATGCGGATAAATCCGAATCTCGGGGGTCATGGGCACCCACGGCGGCAAAGCATACAATCACGGACCTCGTCGGTCCTGCTTCGCCACTCTTCACGGTTTTGGCGTCACGGTTCTGATTGCCTCCGGTCCGGTCCGCTCCTGCAAGGGCACCATCCATGATCCTCTCCGGCAACGAGATCAGGCAGCAACTTGGCACCAACATCCTCATCGACCCGTTCGACGAGGCCCGGCTCAATCCCAACAGCTACAACCTCTCCCTCCACGACGAACTGCTCGTCTACGAGGAGGTGGTGCTCGACATGCGGAAGAGCAACCGCGTGGAACGCATCCGGATTCCCGAGGAGGGGCTGGTGCTCACGCCGAATCAGCTCTACCTCGGCCGCACCGTCGAGCGGACCGAGACGCACAACTACGTGCCGATGATAGAGGGCCGCAGTTCGATCGGTCGCCTCGGGCTATTCGTGCATGTGACCGCCGGATTCGGCGACGTCGGCTTCTGCGGCTACTGGACGCTGGAGATGTTCGCCGTGCAGCCGGTGAAGATCTATCCGGGCGTGCCGATCTGTCAGATCTTCTTCCACGAGATCGCCGGCGACATCACCGAATACTCCAGCGAAAAATACCAGCACAACCGCGACATCCAGCCGAGTCAGCTGTTTCGCGAGTTGGGCACCGCATCGGATGGCGGCCAGCAGCTGCACCTGGAGTTTGCGAACGACCGGCATGGTGCGGCGGCGCCCGCATCGGGTCGGACGGGCGCACCGATGATCCAGGGCGCGGTGAGGTGACGCGGCGATGATTCAGAAAGTTCTTGCCTGGTCGTCGCTCGGCCTGGCCCTACTGTTCGTCGTGCTCTCGCTCGCGGTCATCTTTGCGGGCGGTTCGCTCGGCGGTTCGGCGCTGACGGTTGTCGCGCCCATCGCCATCGCCTCGCTGGCGCTCTCGATGCTGCTGGCCGTGGCCATGCTGATCATGGCACTGGTTCAATGAGTCGGGCCGTGCCACACTGCACCGCCCGGGCCGTCGCCGGCCTCGTTTTCGTCCGTTCATCGTCACGCCACCAGAGAACTGATTCAGGAAGGATTGACCCGTGCTGAGAAGTCACACCTGCGGCCAGCTGCGACCGGAACACCTCGGCGAGACCGTGTCGCTTTGCGGCTGGGTTGATCGTGTCCGTGATCACAAGGGTGTGATCTTCATCGACCTGCGCGATCGCTGGGGCCGCACGCAGGTGGTGGCTGGGCCCGACAGTCCGGCGGGCGTGCTCGCCGCGGCCCGCGCGGTGCGGCCGGAATGGGTGATCCGCGTGCAGGGCAAGGTGGGCATGCGGCCGGAGGGCACCACCAATCCGAAGCTGGCCACGGGCGGGATCGAGGTGGCGTGTGCGGTGCTCGAAGTTCTCAACGAGGCCGAGACGCCCGTCTTCCAGCCGGGAGCGACCGACCTGCCGGGCGAGGAGGTGCGGCTCACGAACCGCTGGCTCGACCTGCGCCGGACTGCCATGCAGGAAAACCTCTTCCTGCGGAGTCGCATGGTGAAGATCATGCGGGATCACTTCGACAGCCTCGGCTTCATCGACGTGGAGACGCCGATGCTCGGCCGGAGCACGCCGGAGGGGGCGCGAGATTATCTCGTGCCCAGCCGGCTCGATCACGGCTCGTTCTTCGCGTTGCCGCAGTCGCCACAGCTCTACAAGCAGCTGTTGATGATGGCGGGCTTCGACCGCTATGTGCAGGTGGCGCGGTGCTTCCGTGACGAGGATCTCCGTGCCGATCGGCAGCCAGAATTCACGCAGCTCGACGTGGAGATGTCATTCGTCGAGGCGGACGACGTGATGGGCGTGATCGAAGGGCTCGTGCAGCGGACGGCCCGCGAGATCCTCAGCCTCGACGTGAAGCTGCCGCTGCCGCGGCTCTCCTGGGACGAGGCGATGGAGCGGTTTGGGCACGATGCCCCCGACCTCCGCTACGGCTTGGAGATCGTGGATCTGACGGCCATCGCGGGCGAGAGCGACTTCCGCGTCTTCCGTGCAGCGGTGGAGGCGGGCGGACGTGTCCGCGGCATCCGCGTGCCGGGCGTGGCGGAGCGGTTCTCCCGCAAGGACCTCGACAACCTCACGGCCGTGGCCGTGGAGGGCGGTGCCAAGGGGCTCGTCTGGCTGAAGGTGGAGGCGTCGGGTGCATGGGCCGGGCCGGTGGCGAAGAACCTGGTCGGGACGGTGGGCGACGCGCTTCAGAAAAAGCTGGCGGCGGAGCCGGGCGATCTGGTGCTGATCGTAGCCGACTCGTTCGACGTCACCTGCAAGGCACTGCACATGCTACGGAAGCGGCTGGGTGCGGAGCTGAAGCTCTATGACCCCGACGCGATGCATTTTTCCTGGGTGGTCGATTTTCCTATGTTCGCCCGCGACGCGGAGAGCGGCGGCTGGGCATCGATGCATCATCCGTTCACGGCACCGCGGCCCGCCGACCTCGAACTGCTCGAGAGCGATCCGGCGGCCTGCCGGGCCGTGGCCTACGATCTGGTGATCAACGGTTCGGAGGCGGGGGGCGGCACGATCCGCATCCACGACGGCGCCACGCAGGAGAAGGTCTTCAACCTGCTCGGCATTTCACCGGAGCTGGCCCGCGAGCGGTTCGGATTCCTGCTCGATGCGCTGCGGAGCGGGGCCCCGCCGCACGGCGGCATCGCGCTGGGCATCGATCGCTGGGTGATGCTGTTCGCGAAGCTCGACTCGATCCGCGACGTGATCGCCTTCCCGAAGACGCAGAAGGCGAGCGACCTGATGACCGGCGCGCCTGGAGGTGTGGACACGAAGCAGATGGTGGAGCTTGGCATCCGCGTGGTCGTGCCGCCGCCAAAACCTGAAGCACCACGAGCGGGAGGATGAACGAAGCGGCATCGTAGGATGCGATACGGAGGCCGTGGAAACGCTTTGGCGTTTCCTCCGGCCGACCATTTCGACGTAAAGATAGGGCGACTAGCTCAATTGGTCAGAGCACCTCGTTTACACCGAGGGGGTTGGGGGTTCGAGTCCCTCGTCGCCCACTTGCATGGGTTCTGCTCTGGATTTTCGCCGGTGCCGCCGACGATTTTGAACTCGCGGAAAAAAGTCGGGGGCCGCGGACAAGCCGCGGCCCCCGTCGCACCACGCGAAACAGAATCGGGCGATTAGCGGATGCCGGAGGCGAGCCCCATCGCTCCGCGAATCATGCCCACCGCCGCGGCCGCCCGCGGGGAGAGGATCGTGAGGCCATATGTCCACATGGCCTTCGGCGTCTTCGGCGGCGTGCGGATGAGCGCGACCACCGGGCTGATGCGGGGGGAGAGCACGCCGATCGCGGCGAGCCGACCGGCCTGCGTGCCGAACCCGCCCTTCTGGAAGATCGTGACCGCGTTGCTTAGCCGCGGCGAGATCAGGCCCAGCGGGCTGGCAGTCGGGAGGCCCGGCATCGTCGGGACCAGGGACTTGTTGAGGCGGGCCAGCATGCCGCCGCCCTTTCCAGGGTTCATCAACTGCATGCTGCGCTGGCCCAGTCGCGGCGAGTTGCCCTTGGCCAGGCAGTCACCAGCGAAAGCCACACACATCACCGACATCAAAGCAGACAGAACAAGCTTCCGATACATGAAAATCTCCATGAAATGCGAGGAATGCCGAAAGTCCATGCCTTCCGACACCGCTGTCTCGATGCACCACGTTGATGACGTCGAGAAGCCAGGCAAAACACTAATTCCGGTGTTTTTCATTGCAAATGACCGCCGAGGCCCACCTGTTACAAATCTTGATAGACCCCGTCCGCCAGCGGTTTTGCAGCCTCAGCGGCCGTGCGCCCGGTCTGTCGGGCCCACCGGTGGCGCTGGTTGGCGGGCTGTCGCCTTGGTATCGTGCGGGCATGCGTAGGACGCGATTTTTCGAGGCGGTGGCGACGGCGGCATGGTTGTTGGGCTGGAGCCTGACCTATGGCGCCCATGGTGGTGAGCCAGTCTTTCCTGGCGAACTGGTGGAGTTCGGCCCCGCCTCTCGCGATCCGCTCTTCGCCGGTGGTGGACCGCAGGCCTGGGACCGAGACCTGCGCGAGCGGGGCTGGATTATGCGGGATGGCGGCTGTTGGCATCTCTGGTACACCGGCTCGAATCCCGATCTGCCCCATGCCAAGAGCCCGGTCCGCCGGCTCGGCTACGCGACCAGCGGCGACGGGCTCAACTGGAGCCGCCACGACGGCAATCCGCTCGTGAAGGATGCCTGGGTCGAGGACGTGTGCGTGATCAAGCAGGGAGGATGCTATTGGATGTTCGCGGAGGGGGAGCAAGACATCGCCCACCTGCTCTCATCAGCGGACAAGATCCGGTGGCACGAGCGCGGGCCACTCGACATCCGGCTTGCGACCGGCCAGCCGATCCCCGACGGCCCACGCGGCACGCCAGCAGTCTGGCTCGAACGCGGCGTCTGGCATCTCTTTTACGAACGCATGGACCGGGGCGTGTGGCTGGCGAAATCTCGCGATCTGAAGATGTTCACCAACGTGAGCGACGAGCCGGTACTGTCCTGCGGTCCGGAGGCCTACGACCTCCAGAAGATCGCGGTCGACCAGATCGTGCAGTTTCGTGGCCGCTACTATGCCTATTACCACGCCTGTGCCCTGGAGAAGGGGGGCGAGTGGAGCACCTGCATCGCCTCCAGCGACGACCTCGTGCACTGGGTGAAATACGCGGGCAACCCTGTGCTGCCGGTCGACCCCGAGCATCCCGGTCGGTCGAGCGCCACGCTCGTGCCCGACGGCTCCCGGCACCGGCTCTACACGACCCATCCCGATGTTCGCGTGCGGTTTTCGGTGCTGCCCGTCGCTGGCCCGTGATATCGAGCGGGCTGTTGGAGGCAGCCGACGAGCGGGTATCATGCCGGCCCTGTTTCGCACCCTGTTGGTCAGGGCGGCGACCTGTTGTCACTCGAGGCGGAGGATTGTTGAGATGCTGTACTGTGCACGATCGATTGCCCTGGCCCTGCTGGCCGTGGGTGTTGCCCTGAGTTGCTCCACCACGTCGGCACAGCAGCCGGCCGGCAAGAAGCCGAACATCCTCGTCATCTGGGGCGACGACATCGGCACCTGGAACATCAGCCACAACAGCCGCGGCATGATGGGCTATCGCACGCCACACATCGACCGCATCGCCCGCGAGGGCATCTCCTTCACCGACTACTACGGCCAGCAGAGCTGCACGGCCGGGAGGGCTGCATTTCTCGGGGGCAATGTGCCGGTCCGCACCGGCATGACGAAGGTCGGCCTGCCGGGCGCGAAGGAAGGCTGGCAGAAGAGCGATGTCACCATCGCCACGGTCATGAAGAGCCTCGGCTATGCCACGGGCCAGTTCGGCAAAAACCACCAGGGTGACCGCGACGAGCACCTTCCCACGATGCACGGCTTCGATGAGTTCTTCGGCAACCTCTACCATTTGAACGCCGAGGAGGAGCCCGAGCAGCGCGACTATCCCCGCGACATGAAGCTCGCCAACGGCAAGACCTTCCTGGAGACCTACGGCCCCCGTGGCGTGCTCAAGTGCAAGGCCGACGGCAAGGGCGGGCAATCGATCGAAAACACAGGGCCGCTCACCAAGAAGCGGATGGAGACGATCGACGAGGAGACGCTCGCCGCCGCCAAGGACTACATCCAGCGGCAGGTGAAATCAGGTCAGCCGTTCTTTTGCTGGTGGAACGCCACGCGGATGCACTTTCGCACGCACGTGAAGGAGGCCAATCTCGGCAAGTCGGGCCAAGACGAATACAGCGACGGCATGGTCGAGCACGACGCCCACGTCGGCGCGATGCTCCAGGCGCTCGATGACCTCGGCATCGCCAACGACACGATCGTGCTCTACTCGACAGACAATGGCCCCCACTACAATACCTGGCCCGATGCCGGCACGACGCCGTTTCGCAGCGAGAAGAACTCCAACTGGGAGGGGGCCTACCGCGTGCCGGCCTTCGTCCGCTGGCCCGGGAAGTTTCCCGCGGGCGTGATGCTCAACGGGATCGTGTCACACGAAGACTGGCTGCCGACCTTCGCGGCGGCCGCCGGCAGTTCCGACATCAAGCAACAGCTCGCCAAGGGCGTCTCGCTCAACGGCCGGCAGTACCGCAACGCCATCGACGGCCACAACCAGATGGACTATTTGACGGCCAAGGCGGACAAGTCGCCTCGCACCGAGTTTTTCTATGTCAACGACGACGGCCAAATCGTGGCCATCCGCTACGCCGACTGGAAGGTCGTCTTCCTGGAGAACCGCGGTGAGGCGTTCGGCGTCTGGCGGGAGCCGTTCACCGAACTGCGTGTGCCGCTGCTCTTCAATCTCCGCCGCGACCCCTTCGAAAAGTCGCAGCACAACTCCAACACCTACAACGACTGGTTCCTCGACCGGCCGTTCGTCGTCATCCCGCTCCAGCAATTGGCCGGCAAATTTCTGATGTCGATGAAGGAGTATCCGCCGAGCCAGACGCCCGGTTCGTTCAACCTGGAGAAGATCCAGAGGCAGATCGAGGCCGGCGCCAGGCAGTAGCCGACGAGGGTCAGAACGTCTGGATCGCGTCGAAGCCGAGCATCGTCTGGTTGGTGCTGACGCCGTCGTTGAACGGATTGACACCGCTGCGGCCGCTGAAGAAGTCCCAGCGGAAGGCGGGGCGCACCAGGATGTTGCCCGTGGGCACCCAGTTGGGGCCAACGGTGAGCGAGAAATAGTTGCCCGGCAGCGGCACGTGGTTGGGGTTGCTGGGCCGATTGAGGCCGACGCGGGTGCCGTCGATGTCGTCGAACCACTCGAAGCGGGCGCCCCACTTCCATGTTTTGCTCGCCGACCAGTAGAGGTATTGATCGATACCGGTCCAGATGGCGGTGGTGCCGTCTGCGAGACCGTTGGCCTGGGCGCCGTACCACTGGTGAAAGATGTATTCCACGTTGTTGGACGGGCGGGCTTCGAAGATGAGGCTGTAACGGGTGCGGTTGGCGGAGACGAGCAGTGGCTGGGGTTGGTAGAGCGGCGAGAAGTCGCTGCCCTCATCGCCTGAAATGATCGCAAACTGCACTGCCCGGGAATTGTCGTCGTTCTTCAGCCTGACGCGACCGAGGAAGTTGGCTTTACTGTAGGGGGAGGCGAGTCCGTTCCAGCCGTTGACGAGGCCGCCGTTGACCTCGACGTTGTCGGTGGCCCGCCAGTTGAGCAGCCCGCCCCAGTGGTTGAACGGGCCTGCGAACTGATAGCTGTAGGACTTCAGGTAGAAGAAGTTACCGACCGCCGGCACTCCCTCGTAGCCTACGAGGGAGTAGAAGTGGCCCAGTTTGAGGTTGAAGTCCTGGGTGCCCACCTCGGAATAGAGTTGCGGTATCGCGACGCCGTAATATTCGCCGCTGTTCCAGTCACGCGGGCCCGGGTTCGTTTCCCAGCCGAGCGACATGGCAAGCGGAAAATCCTCGCCATAGAGCAGGTCGGCACGGCCGCCGATGCCAGCTGATCCGTCGGAGGGCAGGGTCTGTTCGGCTATAAAATAGGCTTGGTTCATCATCGGCTCGTTGGCCCGGTCCACGGCGTTGTAGGGGCCGTTGAACTTGCTCGCCGGGCTGGCGAAGTTGCCGATGAAGCCGCCGTCGAGCCAGCCGTAGACGCCCCTGCGCTCGGGCTGGCCGAATAGGTACCAGTCCTGTCCGGATGGGATAACGCCGTTCATCACCTCGTCGTTGAGCACCGGGTCGAACCGCTCGAAGGCGCCGACGCTGCCCGGTCGGCCGACGAAATCCTGCTCCTGCCCCAGGGCAAGCCCCGCGGCTGTCAGCGTGATCACGCCGGTGAGAACACCGAAAACCGCCCATCCGCCACGTGGCATGCCGTTCTCCATATCCGCCCCCCGTCACCGTCGCGCGATCCCCGGGTCGGTTGCATTGATCGGTGCGCTCAGGCCAGATGCATTCGCCAGCCTGATCGGCGTGGGAAGCACCAGCCCCAGATATCGCCGAACCCGAAATCCTCACGATCGAGTGAGAGTCGCCCCGGTTTCGCAGCTTGCCCCATCCGCTTGTGGGTGTGGGGGCTTTTGGGCAGCCTGACCGGATTGACGCAAACCCTCATGGCACGCTGACAACGTGACCGATCCTTCGGAATCGCAGGAATTTGTTTTTCGGGGACGATGCATGGGGATCTGGCCGATCGGGCATGCGGTGTGGCCTGACGAGAGACGCCGTGGCCGCACTGCCCGGCTCCCGGGATGGATGTTGTCGGCGGCACTGCTGGCTCTGACCGTCGCCATGCTGACGGTGGACGAAGCGTCGGGCCAAACGCGTCTCGACCGGACGGCGGCCGCCAGACCCGACGAGATCGAGACCGACCGCGATTCGTTCACGTTTGCGCCCACCACTGCCGGAGCGCAGCGGACGATCCTCGAAGCGTCGTATTCCTTCATCGACAATCGGCTGGGACCCGAGGCCCACAGCGTGCCGGAACTGCTGGTGCGGCGAGGCCTTGGCGACAAGGTGGAACTCCGCCTCGGCTTCAACTACGAAGCGGGCGGTCCGGGCACGGTGTCGGGCAACGAGATCGGGGGTGAGGATGTCATCTCCGAATATGAGAGCAGGGTGCTCTACGGCACGAAGGTCGAGACTTCGGAGCAGTCCGGCTGGATTCCGCAATCGGCCTTGGTCGTGCAGGGATACACGCCCACCTACGGTCCGACGACGCAGTCCACGCTCGTGGCCGGGGAAGCGTTTGGCTGGCGGTTTGCCAACGGCTGGGAGTGGAACTCGGCCATGCGATATGGAACGGGATTTGTCGAGGAAGACGCCTTCAACCAGTGGGCCCCGTCAAGCGTGTTGAAGATTCCCGTCGGCGAACGCTGGAATGTGCACGCGGAATACTTCAGCATCTTTTCCTCGGGCAAGGAACTGCCCCTCAACATCCAGTACATCAGCTTTGGCGGCCACGTGCTGGTGACCAAGGACTTTGAGCTGGGTCTTCGCTACGGCTGGGGGCTGAACCAGACCACGCCGAATTTTTTCACGAATCTCGGTGTGGGCGTCCGCTACTGAGCGTCGGGTGCGTGACCTGATCCCTTCAACTGGCACCACATCCAGAGAGAGAGCCTGGGGGTGGAGCAAACCAAGCAAGGCAACCAAAGCCACGCGGAAAGAAGGAACTGACTGAGCAGATTATCCCCAAGCTTCGAGAGGTCGAGGCGTGGAGAAGCTAGACAGTCGCGGAGATCGTGGCGATGGATGACGTGCCGGACCAGGCGCAGCCCGAAACCGGTGCTCGCGTACTCTTCCGGAAGGCGTCGAACTCGACCGACAAGGAGTCTCTCGGCGATCAGTTGCCGCTGAGCTGATTGTTGTAGATCAACGATTCCTTCTGCCGCAGTTCGTCCAATTTCAGCTCGCTGTAGGCGCGTATCAGCATCGGCCTCAGGTCGTTTTCGTCCTTGTTCTCGTCGAAGAACTTGCGATAGAGATCCATCGCTGCAACGGCCACGCCCTTTTCGTCCAGCAGGTTCGCCACCGAAAAGTCATCCTTCGGGTCGATCACGCGAATTTTCGAGATCGACTCGGCGATTGCTTTGTCGTCGTCGGCGGACAGCCAGACGATGGTGCCTTCCTTGTCAGCCTCGGCCACCTGCTTTCCATTCTCGGTGACAGCCACGCGGAATGTGTGCTTTCCGGGGCTGAGTTCTGGAACCCTGAAGCGAACCACGTCTCCATCAACGCCGGCAACGGAATGGGCTTTGCCGTCGATGGTCAGTACGAAGGAATATTGCTTGCCAAAGTTCTGCCATGCGAGTTCGGGGTACGTGGGTGTAAGGCTGATGTTCTGCGGCACACGCAGCTTGATTTCACCCACCTTCTTGCCGCCGCGGCGCACGGTTGTGTAGCGCTGGGCATCGGCGAAGCGATTGCCGAGTCCGGCGACCAAATCGCCCGAGGCCGCCTCCTGTGCCGACAGTGAGCCGCTGATCACCTTGATTTCGGTGCCATCGACCTGGATCCGGCTGCTGGCGGCGATGGTCTGGGACGTGCTCTTTGCCTGATCGATCAACTTGCCAGAACCATCGGCGCCCGTGCGAATCATGTCGCCGGCGAACAGATACTTGTTGCGAGTGACCGGCTTCCAGGCCGTGCCATCCCGGCTGTACTCAACCGTACCGTTGGTTTGGATCAGAAGCGCTACCGGCGCACCCGCGCCGAAAGACTCCGCCACAAAAGAGGAGACCGTGAGCGTGATCGCAAGAACCAGAACGCATGCCCAACGTTTTGTCATCGTCGTCTCCTGGAGAAGATTTCACCGCATCTTAGCAAACCCCCTGCGGATTTGCCAGAAATCATCCCAGTCGGAGCCCCATGCCCGAGGCAAAGGATAGTCCAGACGGGCTGAGAGCCTTGAAACACTCTTTCCGGGACCAACGCTTCGTGACATCGGTCTGAGTCGTGTCGAATGAGAATGCGACCACTGCGTTCGCCGTGGTGTTGAAGGCTCCCAACGCGGCAAATACCTGCGATCGTCCTCTGCCCTCGGCATCTCCAATGGCAACGTAGAGCGGCGCATTGAAGCCCCCCGCTACATTGCTCAAGGTCTTCCCCTGAGCGGCACCAAACCCATACCAATAGTCCAGATTGTCCTGCTGAACTTGATTGATTTTGTTGGCGACGACCGTGCTGCCGAAGAACCGACCGCCGGTCGTTCCCGCGGAAAAGTCCTGACCCGCTCCAGCCGTCAATGCCGCGTCGATCGCCTGTTGGTTGCCCCCCAGCACCATGCTGCCTGGGATCACGCGGAAGTTGCTCATGCCAGTCTTGCCGGCGGCGATGAGAAGCTCGGATCGCAGGTTGCCGTCGATGTCGCCAGCTGCCAGCGAGGCTCCGTCGCCAAACACATTCATCATGACCCCGTCACCTCGATTGAGATCGAGTTTCAGTGCGAATGAGTTTTGCCGAACAAGTGACGTGCCTTGCTTGCCGAAGACGGCCACCGACGTCTGAGCGCCGGTTGCTGTCGCCATGGCCACACTGGCAGCCCCAGCCGTCGAGCAATCGATGGGCTGGGAGAATGCCCCGACGGCAAGCCCCGTGATCGCCCCCGTGACGGCAGGAGTGCGCAGCGTCGGCGTGGTCACGACCACAGGGGTGGCGCCACGGCTGGTCGAAGCCACCGTAAAAACTGCCGCTCCATTGAAGGAAGCGCGATTGCTTGACGGGGCCACGATGATCTGGGGAATCGTCACCGTGTTTCCCTGCAGCTCGCCGGCTGCCACGACGAAGCCTCCGGTGTAGCTTGCGCCAAACACGCCCGCAACATCGAGCGTGACAAACCGCCACGCCAATGCTGCTTCAGGACTGCCGTTGAAGATGCCGATCTTCTGCATCGAGTGCCCATAGACGTTGATCGCCACCCTGCCGGCGATCGTGGCTGTGTTGAGCGGCGCACTGAGCGAGATGACGGTGTTGCCCTTGATGATCGTCGCCGCCGTCACCGTCCGACTGACGGGTGCGCCCAACGCTGGGAACTGCGGGGTGACTACGAGCGTGGTTCCCCTGGGAACGAGCGAAAGAACGTTGCCCGGGATCGTCATGGTCTTGCTCGCCCGCACGATGGTGAACGAGTATGTGGGCAACTCTCCGGGGGCCGTGACGAGATCCTTGTAGCCATCGCCATCGACATCGACCTGGGTGACCCGCATGCCGCCGCCGAACGAGGCCGGAAGTTTCGTCCCGTAGACGCCGTCGAGGGTGATGTTTTTCCTGGCGTCGGCCAGTGCGGGACCGACATTCAGCACCACGTCGGCCTTTGAACTGCTCATGCCATAGAGCCGCGCCCCGGGAACGGTAGCCGCGCCGACCGCGTTGGAGCCATCGCTGCCCGCTGCCAGCACGGGCAGGCCAAGTTGCACAGCGGAGGAGAACTCGGACGTGTTTTCCGGCACGTTGGCATTGACGAGAGTAGCGGTAGCGGTGATCCAGTCGCCGACTTTGACGCCGAGATTGTTCGCGGCGTTGAGTGGCACGTCGGCAAAAAACTCCTGTAGTCCCGAGACGGGCACCGTCACGTCGAGGAAAAGCGAGGTTCCGTCTGCCAGCGGCAGCACCTGGCGACCTTCGAAGCCGGCCCGGTTAGCCGGAAAACCGATTTCATCGGCAGGGCGATTTGCGAACAACTGCACTCGGTAGATGCCGGCGGCAGCTTGCATGATGCCGCGGACGCGAATGACCTGTGCGCTGCCGATCAACGACGCCGAGATGAGTCGGGGAGAGACCTGAGCGTCGTTGCCGTCATTGCGAAGGCTGATTCCTTTACCGCCGTTCAGGAAGATCGAATTGGAGAGGATCGTATTGTCGTCGGCATTCGTGCCCGACACGACCACGCCGTCCAACGTATTGTTGGAGATTGTGTTGTCGGAAATATTCAGGCCCGTGGATCCTGTTAGCGACACGCCATTCCGAGTATTCTTCGAGATCGTATTGAAGCTGATCGTGCTGCCACTGAAGCTTCCGGTTCCGGCGGTGAGGCCGTCGCCTCCGTTATCTGAGATAGTAAAGCCGGACAGCGTGGAGCCTGTGGAGGTGCCCGCGAACACGATGCCGTGGCCACTGAAGTTCTTGATGACGCTGCCAGCAGCCGTCATGGAAACATTGTTCACGTTGGCACCAATTGAAAGTCCATCGGCAGAGAGCTTGCTCGTGCCATCCAACGCGATCGTGGAAAAGGCGGTCGCTCGGGCGGCTGAACGGACCAGCATTCCGGCGAGTGGGGTTGAATGTCCGACTGCGCCGCGGAAGAAGATCGTGCCCGTCCCGGCCGCAAGGTCGATTGTTTTCGGGCCATTGAGCGTCTGCTTGAAATCGATGTCGCTATTGCCGGTCGAGACGGTGGTGTTCCCCGCCAGCGTTGTTGTGCCCAAGACACTGAAGGTGCTGTTGGTTGTCGTGTACGTGCCGTTGAGCGTGGCGTTGTCGCCGTATTGCTGAGCGCCGGTCGTTGTCGCCGACTTGAGGCTGACCGTGCCGCCGGCGTTTGTTGTGAGGCTGGTCAGGCTGGTGCCGTTGCCGACGTTGGCACTGAAGAGCGTGTCGCCCGTTGAGTTGGCGGTCAGGGCGA
>JBIIGJ010000241.1:0-5163 GCA_044236455.1 Pirellulales bacterium | reverse complement strand
ACCAGATCGCCCGTATGAATCAACATCACACCACCTCACTCGCAAGGCTGACGATCTTCATGAAGTTCGCGTCACGGAGTTCGCGGGCCACCGCACCAAAGATGCGGGTGCCCTTGGGATTCTTGTCGTTGTCGATGATCACGCATGCATTCGTGTCGAACCGCACATAGCTGCCGTCCTCACGCCGCGTCGGCTTCTTGACACGCACGACCACGGCCTTGACCACGGCCTTCTTCTTGACGTCGCTGCCGGCGATCACGCTCTTCACGCTGCAGACGATGATGTCGCCCAGCCCGGCGGTTCGCTTCTTGCTTCCCCCCAGCACCTTGAAGCACATGACTTCCTTGGCGCCGGTGTTGTCGGCCACGACGAGCCGAGTTTGCATCTGGATCATGTTGCGGCCCGCCCTTCCGTCTTGTCGCCCGTGGCGGCAGCCGCCTCAGCCTTCGCCGCCGACTCGCGGAGTTGCGTTGCCCGGGCACCGCTCCGCAGCGAGGCCACGTCAACTGCGGTGCTCTTCGTCACCACCCGCACCAACTCCCACCGCTTCAGGCGGCTGCGCGGACGGCACTCGATGATTTCCACGAGGTCACCAGGCTGCGATTCTTCCTGTTCGTCGTGCACATGGCAGACCGTACGGCGATGCTGGATCCTGCCGTACTTCGGGTGCCGCACGACACGAGGAATCTCGACCCGCCGCGTTTTGCTCGCGGCAGCGCTCGTGACCGTTCCTGTTTCCACACGCTTGGGCATCTTCAGTGATTCCTAACAGTAAACCTGGGATTTCGTTGTTTGTTTTCGCTTCGAATCGCGAGCCAATGGATCAGGTGCCGCTCTGTGTTCGCTTCTTGAACTGTCGCTTCGTCGCCACTCCAGCCTTGCCCGGGGCCCTGATCTTGGCCCGGCCACTCGCCCGGTGCTTCTTGGCGTGCTTCTCATGCTGAGGCGATTCTTCGTCGTGGCCGCCGGCAGGCTGACCGCCCGCGGCGCCGTTCTTGAGCAGGCCGCGTTGGGTCAGGATCGTCTGACAGCGGGCAATGGTGCGACGATGCTTCCGCACCTCCGCAGGAGATGCCAGCTTCTCGGTCTGCGCCTGGATGCGCAGGCGGAAGAGCGACTCTGCCGCGTCCTTCCAGACGAGCCGGATCTGCTCTTCGCCCATGTCTCTGAGTTCACTTACCTTCGTCATGACCGTTGATTCTTTCCTCGAGCTATCCCTGACCTATCGCTGTCCAAACGTCCGCCGCCAGCAGCGGGCCTACATGACCCGCCGCTTTACGAACCGCACCCGCAGGGGCATCTTGTGCGCCAGCCGGGCGAGGCAAACACGAGCAGCATCCTCGGTCACACCACCGATCTCGTAGAGGATCATGCCGGGCTTGATGACGGCCGCCCAATACTCCGGCTCGCCCTTGCCCTTGCCCATGCGGGTCTCGAGCGGGATCGACGTGATCGACTTGTGGGGAAACACGCGCACGAACAGCCTGCCCTCCGTGCGGAGGTACTGCTGGGCCGCGATGCGACCAGCCTCGATCGTGGCAGCCGCGAGCCACCCCGGCTGTTCGGCTTGGAGGCCGAAGTCGCCGAAGACGACGCGGTTGCCGCGGGAGGCGTCACCTCTTATACGACCTCTTTGGCTTTTTCGGTGCTTGACCCTCTTGGGCATCAGCGCCATCGCCGCTCTCCTCGTACATACCTTGGTTCACCCACACCTGCACTCCGATGTGCCCCTGCGCCGTGGGAGCTTCGCAGAATCCGTAATCAATCTTGGCCCGCAGCGTGGAGAGGGGCATCGAGCCGGCAATCGCCTTCTCGCACCGCGACATCTCCGCACCACCAAGCCGCCCCGACAATTGAATCTTCACGCCCTTCGCACCCGCGTCCATGGTGGTGTCGAGAGCACGCTTGAGCGTACGGCGGAAGGCCGCCCGCTTCGTGAGCTGGTCGGCGATGTCTTCCGCGATCAGCTGGGCCTGAATCTCCGGCCGGCTGACCTCTTCGACCTTCAGGTTCACCCGGCGGCCGAGCAGTTCCTGCAGCTCTTCCTGAAGGCGATCGGCCTCCTGTCCCTTGCGACCCAGGATCACGCCCGGGCGGGCCGAATGCACAATCACCTTCACCTCGTCGCGGGTTCGCTCAATCTCAACCTTTGGAATCGCCGCTGCGCGATGCTTCGTCTTCAGGTAGCGACGGACCTTGAAATCCTCGAGCAGCAGCTCGCGGAAGTCCTTTTTGGCGGCATACCACCGGCTCTTCCACGGCTCGGTGATACCGGTCCGGAAACCAACGGGATTGACTTTCTGACCCATATGAATCGCCTTCTTGAATGCCTTTGCGACTGCCGTGCGTGCCTGACTACTCTGCGGCCTCGACCACCTTCGAATCGAGCGCCACCTTGATATGCGACATCCTGCGCTTGATGCCAAATGCCATGCCGCGGGCCCGCGGGCGGATCCGCTTGAACATCGGGCCCGGATCGATGCGGGCGTCGACGACGACCAGATCGTCCAGACCGGCTGCTTGCTTGTGCTCCGCATTGCCAAGCGCGCTCTTGATCACCTTCTCCAGCATCCGGGCACCGCGATGCGGCTGAAACTTGAGGATGTCAAGCGCTTCGTCGGCAAATTTCCCTCGCACAAGGTTCGCCAGGTGGCGAACCTTACGAGGGCTGATGCTGGCGTATTTATGGGTGGCTGTGTATGGCATGAATCACCTGTGTCGGCTCGTGGTCACTTGCCCGCGCCGGGGGCCGCTGCTTCCTTCACCTTGCCGCCGTGCCCGCGGAACGTCCGCGTCGGAGCAAACTCGCCGAGCTTGTGCCCGACCATGTCCTCGGTGACAAAAACCTTCAAATGCTGCTTGCCGTTGTGGACCATGAACGTCAGGCCAATGAACTCGGGCACGATCGTGCACGAACGGGACCAGGTCTTGATCGGATCCCGCTTGCCGGTGGAGAGCTGCGACTCCACCTTCTCGAACACGCGAGGATCGATGTAAGGACCCTTTTTTGCGCTACGACCCATGGTTACTGAATTCCATCGTGAGTGGTGTTGTGGGTGCCGACGGCCAGGAGCCGGCGGCGACTAACCCGTGCCTACCTGATCTTCAACTGGCCATACCGACGGCTCTTTCGCCGCCGCAGGATCGCGGAACCGGACGGCTTCCGCGGCTTCCTCGTGCCACCGCCCTTAGCACTCTTGCCTGTCGGGCTCACCGGATGACGACCGCCCTTGGTACGACCTTCACCACCACCGTGGGGATGATCGATCGGATTCATCGCTGTGCCGCGAACAGTCGGACGAATGCCCATCCACCGCTTGCGGCCAGCCTTACCGAGCACAACGTTCATATGCTCGGAGTTGCCAATCGCGCCGATCGTGGCACGGCAGGCAGCCGGCACGCGGCGAATTTCGCCCGACGGCAGCGTGATCTGCGCCCACTGGGCCTCGCGAGCAACCAGCACCGCCGAAGAGCCGGCCGATCGACAGAGCCGACCGCCGCGGCCGGCCTGGAGCTCGACATTGTGGATCTGCATGCCCAGCGGGATCGCCGACATCGGCAGGCAATTCCCGACCTCGGGAGCGGCTGCTTCGCCACTCTGCACCGCAGCGCCGACCTTCAGCCCCTCCGGGGCGAGAATGAACCGCTTCTCGCCATCGGCATAGTGAATGAGCGCGATCCGGCAGGTGCGATTCGGGTCGTACTGAATCGACTCGACCTTGCCCGGAATGCCATCTTTGTTGCGGCGGAAATCGATCAACCGGTAGTGCTGCATATGGCCGCCGCCACGGTGCCGAGCAGTGATCTTGCCCTGGTTGTTGCGGCCGCCCTTCTTCTGCTTCCGCACACGAAGCTGCTTCGGAGCCGACGCACCGGGCGTGAGTTCGGCGAAGTCCGAGACGCTCGCATTGCGGCGGCCAGGACTGGTCGGATTGTAGGTGCGAATACCCATGTGTGTACGACTGCCTTCAGAACAGATTGATCTTGAAATCGGGCTTCAGCGTGACGACCGCCTTCTTCCAGGCCTTCGTGCTGGTTCGCCGCATCCGGCTGCGACGCATCTTGCCGACACGATTCTGGACGGCGACCTTCTTGACCTTGACGTTAAACAGTTCTTCGACGGCGCGGCGGATGTCGGCCTTTGTGGCCTCGGTGACCACCTCGAACGTATAGGCATTGTGCCGCGTGGCGCGATGCATGCCCTTTTCCGTCACCAGCGGACGGAGAATCACATGATGCGGCGCGAGCCGCGGAGTGAACGCCGGAGGAGGGGGAACTGGAACAGCCATGACTTATTTCTCCTTCTTCGCAGCCGGCTTGGCGGGCTTGCGAGCGGCACCACGCTTGGCAGCCGCCGGCTTTTCGGCCTTCGCAGCCTTCCGAGCAGCCGGCTTCTTGCCGGACCCGGCCGACTTACCGGCCCCGGCCGACTTGGCAGCCGCCACCTTGGCGACCGAAGCACGAAACGCGTCGATGGCGGCAGTCGTCATCAGCACCGCACGCGGCTGCAACAGCGACCAGGCATTCAAGTCGCCGACCGGCGACACCGAAACGCCCTCGATGTTGCGGGCACTTTTCCAGAGCACGTCGTCGTGCTGAGCGGGCGACACCAGCACCGTCTTCTCGGCGATGCCCAGAGTCTTGAGCAGCTTTGCGACGGCCGCGGTCTTGGGCGTCCCCATCTCGAGACCACTGACGAGCTTCACTTCGTCATCAGCCAGCCTGGCAGCAAGCGCCATACGAGTGGCGGCACGCAATGCCTTCTTGGGCATCCGCCATCCGAAGTCACGCGGACGCTTGGCAAAAATATGACCGCCACCACGCCGCGTGCCGCTGCGACGCGCACCAGCACGAGCATTGCCCGTGCCCTTCTGGCGATAGAGTTTCTTAGTGGAACCGGCCACCTCACCACGATTCTTCGTGCGGAACGTGCCCTGACGCTGGTTCGCCTGGTACATGACCACGGCATCGTGCAGCAACTGCTTGTTCACAGCGGGAGCCAGTTCGGCGGGGTCGATCTCGTACGACCCGACCTGCTTCCCCGAAATGTCATACACGGCAAGATTCACTTGGCACCCGCCTTCTTCTTGGCGCCACCAGCGGGAGCCGGCCCACCGCGACGCTTGACCTTGTTGGTCTGCCGCACCACCACATACCCGCCAT
>JBIIGJ010000232.1:0-3186 GCA_044236455.1 Pirellulales bacterium | reverse complement strand
GCCAGCCAGCGTTCGGCGTCGAGGGCCGACATGCAGCCGGTGCCGGCGGCGGAGATCGCCTGACGGTAGTAGTCGTCGGCCACGTCGCCCGCCGCGAAGACACCTTCCACACTCGTCTCGGTGCGGAAGTGCTTCTTCCAGACGACGTATTTCTTGGGATTGAGTTCCAGCTGGCCGTCGAGGAACGCCGTGTTGGGCGTGTGGCCGATCGCGAGAAACACACCCGTCGCCTCGAGCGTCGTCTCCTTGCCGGAGTCGATCGTGCTCGCCAGCCGCACGCCCGTCACGCCCTTGGCGTCGTCGCCGAGCACCTCGGCGAGGCCACTGTTGAAGTGAATCTCGATCTTCGGGTCGTCGTGGGCCCGCTGGGCCATGATCTTCGAGGCACGGAGCGCGTCGCGGCGATGCACCAGATGCACCTTGCTGGCAAACTTCGTGAGATAGGTCGCCTCCTCCACGGCCGAGTCGCCGCCGCCCACCACCACGATCGGCTTGTTGCGGAAGCGGGGCAGTGCCCCGTCGCAGACGGCGCAGGCGCTGACGCCGCGGTTCTTGAACTTCTCCTCGCTCGGCAGGCCGAGCCAGTTGGCACTGGCGCCTGTGGCCACGATCACGCACTGGGCTTCCACCACGCCGCCTTCGGAGGGATAGAGCTTGAAAGGGCGCGATGAGAAGTCGACTTTGAGGATGTCGTCGGTGATGATCCGCGTGCCCATGTTGACCGCCTGCTGCCGCATCAGCTCCATCAGTTCCGGGCCAGTGACGCCTTCGCCGGCATGCGGTGCCATCATCTGCCGACGTTCGGCCGGCAGGGCGGAGTCGAGGAACGCGCCAAGATTGCCGTGCGGGAAGCCGGCGTAGTTTTCGACCTCGCTGGTGAGGGCGAGCTGGCCGAGCGGCAGCGTGCCCGACATCCGGTTTTTCTCGGTGATCGCGCCCTCGAAGACCAGCGGCTTAAGCTGGGCGCGGGCGGCGTAGGTGGCGGCCGACCAGCCGGCCGGCCCGCTGCCGATGATGACGAGGGTTTCCCGAATCGTATTGCCTGTGGTGGCGGCCATGGTGGCTCCCGAAAAAAAGGTGACAGCCACCAAATACGGGTGGTCTGGATCGTTGCTTGGCCCCAATTTGGTGGCTGTCACCTTTTTTGGGCAAGATGGAGTGTTGGAATGGCGTGTTCACGCCATCTTTGCCATTGCGAGAGTTTGCCATGAGCCTGCTTGTCGTCCTGCTGCCGAGCGCCCTCGTGCTGGCGATCGCGTACCGTGTCTACGGCAGCCTGCTGGCCCGTCTTTTCCGGCTCGATGCCAACG
The DNA here is from genome assembly GCA_044236455.1 of Pirellulales bacterium. Classification (GTDB taxonomy): domain Bacteria; phylum Planctomycetota; class Planctomycetia; order Pirellulales; family UBA1268; genus CAMCQY01. The sequence continues at coordinate 1,876 of JBIIGJ010000232.1, read as the reverse complement.
CCGCCACGCCGGCTGTCACGCTCCGCGACGACGTCGACTACGAACCGATCCCGCCGGAGCTGTTGCTCGGCCAGCACTTTTCGGCGATCGCCGCGGCCGGGCCGATCGTGGGGCCGATCCTCGCAGGCGTGGCCTTCGGCTGGCTGCCCGCCCTGATCTGGATCCTCATTGGCAGCATCTTCATCGGTGGTGTGCACGACTTCTCGGCGCTCGTGGCGTCGGTGCGGCATAAGGCGCGGTCGATCGCCGAAGTGGTCCGCGACCACATGAGCAGGCGGAGCTATCTCCTTTTCCTAGCGTTCGTCTGGATCGCGCTGGTCTACATCATCGTGGCGTTCACGGACATCACCGCATCGAGCTTCATCGGCCGGCAGGTGCTTGAGAACGGTGATACGGTATCGGGGGGCGGGATCGCCACGTCGAGTCTGCTCTATCTCGTGCTCCCAATGATCATGGGGGCCTGCATGCGGTATGCAAAGATGCCCCTCTGGCTGGCGACCGCGATCTTCCTGCCGCTCGTGGGCCTCGCGATCTGGGTCGGCCAGTTCTTTCCGTTTGATCTGGGGCAGACGCTCGGCACCTCCGACGCCACTGCCCAGAAGATCTGGGGCGTGCTCCTGCTGGCCTACTGCCTCGTGGCGGCGATGGTGCCAATGTGGCTCTTGCTTCAGCCCCGCGGGCATCTCGGCGGATGCTTTCTCTACGTGGCACTCGCAGGCGCGGCGATCGGGCTCATCGCCAGTGACCGGCTCGTGGCGGGGGATTCGGTGATCCGCTACCCAGCCTTCACCAGCTGGCAGACGGCGAAGGCAGGCAGCCTCATTCCGATGCTCTTCATCACGATCGCCTGCGGTGCCTGCTCCGGCTTTCACTCGTTGATCGCCTCGGGCACGACGAGCAAGCAGCTCCGCAGGGAGACCGACGCCAAGCCGATCGGCTATGGCACGATGCTCTTGGAAGCGATGGTGGCGATCGTGAGCCTGGCCTGCGTGATGGTGCTCGCCGGCGACTCCAAGCTCGCGAACCAGCCGCCGAATTTCATCTACGCGCTCGGGATGGGAAGGTTTCTCGAGATCCTCGGCGTGCCGGCGACGATCGGCGTGTCGTTTGCGTTGATGGCGTTCACGACGTTTGTCTACGACACGCTCGACGTCTGCACGCGACTGGGCCGGTACATCGTCCAGGAACTCACTGGGCTCTCGGGCAAGGCTGGCGGCTGGCTGGGCACGGCGCTCACTGCCGGCGTGCCGCTCGTGTTTCTCCTGCGGCCGCATGTCGATGCCAATGGCAACGCGGTGCCGGTCTGGAAGACGTTCTGGAGCCTGTTTGGAGCGAGCAACCAGCTGCTGGCGGCGCTGACGCTCTTGGGCGTGACGGTCTGGCTCTGGCGGACGCGGCGAGAGGCTTGGGTCTGGCTGGTGACCGGCGTGCCGACCGTGTTCATGTATGTGATGAGCACGTGGGCGCTGGCCAGCATGACGCTGCCGAAATTCCGGGATGCCAACGGCTTCGCGCTGCCGGCCGATCCGGTGCCGTGGGCGGGCCTCGTGCTCCTGTCGCTGGCCGCCGTGATGCTCGTCGAGGCGATCCGCGTCATCGCGATGCCGCAGGGTCCGCTCCAGCCGCAGTCGCCGCGGGGCGGGATCGGTCGCGCGGCCGGCTCGCCACGCACGGCCGGCGCATGACTGCGAAACGATCGCGGCCGCAGGCTGCGGGGCGAAAGGCCGGCAGTCCAAAGCCCGTGAAGGTCTGCGCAGCGTGTGGCCGCGAGTTTACGTGGCGGCGGAAGTGGGCGGCCTGCTGGGATGAGGTCCGCTACTGCAGCGACCGCTGCCGCCAGGCCCGGTGACCGTGAGACAATAAAAGCCCGGAGCGG
>JBIIGJ010000067.1:0-18563 GCA_044236455.1 Pirellulales bacterium | reverse complement strand
AAGACGTCTGAGTACACGGTCCAGGTCCCCTACACCGAGTCGGTCGAGCAGACCTACACGGTGAACGTGCCGGTGTCGGAGGAGAAGACCTCCACCTACACCGTCATGGTTCCGAAGCAGGAAGAGAAGACCTCGACCTACACGGTCCAGGTCCCCTACACCGAGTCGGTCGAGCAGACCTACACGGTGAACGTTCCTGTCCAGGAAGAGAAGACCTCGACCTACACGGTTCAGGTTCCCTACACGGAGCAGGTCGCTCAGAACTACACCGTGATGAAGAACGTGTCGGAAGAGAAGACCTCGACCTATACCGTTCAGGTTCCGTACACCGAGCAGGTCGAGCAGACCTACACGGTGCACGTGCCTGTCCAGGAAGAGAAGACCTCGACCTACACGGTTCAGGTTCCCTACACCGAGTCGGTCGAGCAGACCTACACGGTGAACGTTCCTGTTCAGGAAGAGAAGACCTCGACCTACACGGTGATGGTCCCCTACACCGAAGAGAAGGTCTCGACCTACACGGTCCAGGTTCCTTACACCGAGCAGGTCGAGCAGACCTACACGGTGAACGTTCCCTACACCGAGCAGATGACCGGCAGCCGGACCGTGCAGAAGCGCGTCCCGGTCCAGTCGATGAAGACGGTGCAGGTCAGCGGTGGCTCGTGGCAGACGCAGCAGTACACGGTCGGCGGTGGCGTTGACGCCAACGGCTGCCCGTGCGCTGAGAAGGTCTGCTGCAAGCGTGTCTGGGTTCCGACGTGCGAAACGAAGGAAGTCCCGGTCACGTCCTACCAGTGCACGACTGAAGAGGTGCCCTACACCTACTCGGTCAGCAAGTGCCGGCAGGAGCAGCGGAGCCGGATGGTGACGGTGAACAAGTGCCGTAGCGAAGAGCGCACCCGCACCTACACGGTGTCGAAGTGCCGCCCTGAAGAGCGGACTCGTTCCTACACCGTGACCAAGTACGTTCCCGAGACCAAGACCCGCTCGGTCAACGTCACCAAGTACCGTTCCGAGGAGAAGACTCGGAACTACACCGTGACGAAGATGGTGCCGGAGACGAAGACCCGTTCGGTCAGCGTCACCAAGTGCCGTTCGGAAGAGCGGACTCGGAACTACACGGTCACCAAGTGCGTTCCCGAGACCCAGACCCGCATGGTCGACGTGACGAAGTACCGCTCGGAAGAGCGGACTCGGAACTACACCGTGACGAAGATGGTGCCCGAGACGAAGACCCGTTCGGTCAACGTCACGAAGTACCGTTCCGAGGAGCGGACCCGCAACTACACCGTCACGACCTGCGTGCCGGAAGAGCGGACCCGCACCTACACGGTCACGAAGATGGTGCCGGAGCAGAAGACCCGCACGGTCAACGTCACCAAGTACAAGACCGAGACGAAGACTCGGGAGTACCAGGTGACCAAGTGCGTGCCCGAGACCATGACCAAGGAAGTTTCCTACACGGTCATGGTTCCGCAGCAGAAGACCGAGAGCTACTCGGTCACGGTGTACGACTGCGTGCCTGAGACGAAGACGTCGACCTACACGGTCCGCGTCCCGCACCAGGTCACGAAGGAAGTGCCCGTGCAGAAGTGCGTGACGGTCGCCGTCGAGGTGCCCGTTGAGAACGCCTGCGGTGGCTGTGGCGATGCCGGCTCGGCCGGTGACGCTGGCGCCGCCGGTGCCTGTGGCAGCTGCGGCGACGCAGGTGCTGCCGGTGCTGCTTCGGCTTGCGGCGACTGCGGTGCCGGTGCCGGTGCTGGCTGCAAGAAGGGCTGCAAGCGGGGCTGCCGTCGCTGCAAGTAATTGCTGCGATTGGTTATAGCTCGTTGTGAATAAGAGGAGGCTGGGCGCCGGGCGCCCAGCCTCCTCGGCTTTTTATGCTCCTCTTTCTCGTGCTCCAGCCGGCCTGCGGACAAACGGACTTGGCGTCCAGGGGGATCTGTGGTGAACTGCGCCGTTTCAGCCAATGGCAGCGGAGGCGGAACGCATGCAGAACGCAGTAGCCGTCAGGGAATTTCCTGACGAGGCGGAAGCCCACGACGATTCAGCGGCCTGGGTTCGCCAGGTGCGGCAGTCGATCCGCGACGCTGACACGGATTTTTTTCGGGTGTCGCCGGTCCGCTACTGGGCGGATTTCCTGCTGAGCCTCTTCGCGGCCTACACGGCGGCCGCCGCCTACCTCTCGCTGCCGTTCGGCACCTGGCCCCAGTTGCTGGCGTTTCCGGTGGCGGCCTTCTGGCTTTATCGGCTGGGATCGCTGATCCACGAAGTCTGCCATCTGGGGCAGCACGAGATGACGCTCTTCAAGGGGGCGTGGAACCTCCTGGCAGGCGTGATGACGCTCACGCCCAGCCCGTTTTTCACCCGTCATCACCGCGACCATCACAGCCAGCGGTTCTATGGAACCCCTGAGGACCCGGAGTATGTCGCCAATTGCCTGGAGTCAGGCAATCCGGCGAGCCTGCTGGCCTACACGGCCTACGTGTTCGTGTTTCCGTTCCTGGTCTTCCTGCGGTTTCTACTCGCGCCGCTGACGTTCCTCCACCCGATGCTGCGGGAATGGACGCTCAGGCGGGCCTCGTCGCTGACCTTCAACCGGCAGTATGAGCGGAAGTTGACGCCCGCCGACCGTCGGGCCATCTTTGCGGCGGAGATTCCCTGTTTCCTGCGGGCTGCCCTGATTCCGCTCTTGGTGGTTCTGGGGCTCAACCACTGGACGCGGATACCGATGCTCTACGCCTTAGCGGTCGCCACCGTGGTGCTCAACCAACTGCGGCAGTTGGCCGACCATCATTTCGAGGGCGACGGCAGCCGGGTCGATCTGGAGTCGCACATCATGGACTCGTGCAATTTCACGCGGAACGACCCGCTCACGCTGCTCTTTTTCCCGTTCTCGATTCGCTACCACGCCCTGCACCACCTCTTCCCGTCGCTGCCCTACCACAACCTGAAGCAGGCGCACACGCATCTCGTCGCCACGCTGCCGGCCGATTCGCCCTACCTGCAGCTCGATCGGCCGGGCTGGTGGAGCGTGGCCAGGCGAACGCTCTTCGGGCCTGTCAGCGGGCCTGCTGTTTGAGCAGGTCGCGAATCTCGGTGAGGAGTTCCTGATCTTTGGTGGGGGCCGGCGGCGCGGTCTCTGCGGCCTCGGCAGCCTTGGATTTCATGATCCAGCCCAGGAATTTCACGATGAAGATGAAGAGGGCCAGGGCGAGGATCAGGAAGCTCACGATGTCGCCGAGGAACTTGCCGTAGGGAATCGTCTTTTCACCGACGGTGATCGCCCACTTCTCGTAGCCGTTGTTGCCGGGCAGGATCACGCCCACCACCGGCATGATCAGGTTGTCGACCATACTCGACACGATCTTGCCGAAGGCACCGCCGATGATCACGCCGACGGCGAGATCGATGACGTTCCCCTTGAAGGCAAAGTTTTTGAACTCCTCGAACAGGCTCATTGCGGCCTTGGTGGGCAGTGCCATGGTGGACTCCTTGACGGTAGAAATTGACGGTGAAAGAGGGGGGCGTGACCCACTCAGTGTGGATTCGTTGCGAAAACCTACACGTGGCCTGAAGAACCGACAAGCGTACGGCTCCGGCGAGGCGGACGGTGCGGCTGTTGCACGGTATCGCCACGAAATGCTTGCAAGCGGGCGAGGAAAATGGTCCCCTATCGTTTCGTGGGAGAATTCATCATCGAAACCGAAGACGAGGGCTGTATGAACGTGGTCGAGACGAGGCTCCGGGGCTCCCGGCAGAAGGCGGAGTGGTTGCTGCTGATCGCGCTTCTGCCGGCCGGTATCGTGGCGGCGGCCGAGGTGCAGTCGGTGGTCGTGCCGGCGAAGGCCTCGGACGTTGCCGCTGACTTGGCCACGAGGCCGGCCGATGTGGCAGCATCACCCGAGTTCGAAGCGATGATCCGCCGCGAGATGGAGGCCACCGTCAAGGCCTTCAACGCCGCCGATCCGGCCGGCGTGGCGGCTCTCTTCATGGAGAAGGGTGAACTCGTTGACGAGAACGGCAACGTCTACACCGGCCGGGCCGAGATCACCGCGCTCTTCAAGGCCTTCTTCGAGAAGTTTCCCAAGGCTGCGATGGCGATGGAGGTGACCTCCGTCCGTTCGATCGGAGACAGCCTCGCGGTCGAAGAAGGTGTCCGCCAGATCACCGCCGAGGCGGGCGCGGCGGAGGCCCAGATGCGGTATGTCGCTGTCCGCGACAAGGTAGGCGACAAGTGGCCCATCGCCTCGTACCGAGAGTTTGCCGATGATCCGGCTCCGACGGCAGAGGAGATGCTGCAACCGCTCTCATTCCTGGTCGGCGACTGGGTGGATGAGAGCCCGGAGGGACGCACGGCGATCAGCTACCGCTGGAGCGAGGATGGCAATTACATTCTCGGCGACTATGCGTTGAGCGTTGGCGGACAGCCCGAATCGAAGAGTGTGCAGCGAATCGGCTGGGATCCCGTGGAGGGCGTGCTCCGCTCTTGGACGTTCGACTCGGACGGTGGATTCAGCCACGGCGAGTGGACCCCAATTGACAACGGCTGGGTGGCCAAGACGGAAGCCACGATGCCAGATGCCAGCATGGCATCTGCCACGGTGACGCTGCTGGTCAAGGACCAAGACCACTTTGTGGTGCGAAGCACCGATCGGATCGTGGCCGGCGGCGAGGAGCCCGACTTCGAACTCGTGATCGCGCGGAAGCCGCCCCAGCCGGGTGCGGCGGCGCCAGCGAAACCAGTGGTGGTGCCAGCGGGGAAGTGATGGCGGGGCAGAGTGGTGCTGCCGGAGTGCGGCACCGTGTGTGCCGTGCCTGGCAGTGTGATTCGCAGAGGGTGGCGGACAGCGTCTCAAAAAACCGGCTCGGTTTCTTCGAAAGGGTGACTGGAATGCGACGATTGCTTGCTTGTGCCTGCGTGATGGTGCTGGTTGCCGCTCCCGTTGTCGGGCACGGTGCCCAACGTGGCCGAGGCGGCCCGGGCGGCGGTGGCCGTCCTGCGATGTCGCGTCCGGCGGCACCGATGGCACGCCCAGCGGCACCGATGCAGCGTCCGCAGATGCAGTCCCGCCCGCAGCAGGCACGGCCACAAATGCAGGCACGGCCGCAGATGCAACAGCGGCCCCAGATGCAGCGGCCCAACATGGGTGGCATGCAGGCGCAGCGGCCGAATTTCCAGCGGCCCAACATGGGCGGCACGCCCAACCTGTCGCGGCCTTCGCTGCCGAGCGCCGGGATTAGACCGGCCCCCGCCATGCAGCAGCGGCCTGGCATGGGTTCTCCGCGGCCGGGCCTGGGCACGATGCGGCCGGGTGGCACGCCAGGTCTGGCGGGCGGTGGTATGAACCGTCCAGCGATGCAGCCTGGTGGCGGACTGGGCGGTCTCAATCGGCCGGCTGGTCTGCCGAGTGGGCTGAACGGCGGCGCAGCCAGTCGGCCTGGCGGTGGTTTTGCCAATCGGCCGGCGGCCGCCTTTCCCCAGCCCGGTCAGCGTCCCGGTGGGATGGGCACGGGGCAGCGTCCTAGCGGCATCGGCCCCGGCGGTGCCACGACGCTTCCTGGCATGGCGGGTGGAGCAGGCAACCGTCCCGGTCTGTCAACGCGGCCCCTTGATCGGCCAAGCCTCGGCGGCATGCCCACCACCAAGCCCTTTCCAGCGCCGGGGCTCGGCGGTGGTGGGTTGGCCGGTGGCGGACCGAACCGTCCGACAACCCTGCCCGGCCAGGTCGGCGGCGGCAACCGGCCAACTACCCTCCCCGGTCAGGTTGGTCCCGGCACTGGCGGTGGCGGTGGGCTCAGTGGCGGAAATCGTCCTGGTGTGGGTGGCGTAAATCGGCCCACAACGCTCCCCGGTCAGGTTGGCCCTGGCGGTAGCGGTGGACTCGGGGGTGGAAATCGTCCCGGTATCGGCGGTGGTAACCGGCCTACGACGCTTCCCGGTCAGATCGGTGGTGGTGGCCCGAACGGGAACCGGCCCGGTATCGGTGGTGACCGCCCGGGCGTCGGTGGCAACTGGCCGAACCGTCCCGGTGATCGGCCCGGTCGCCCCGGCATTGGTGGCAATCGCCCTGGCATCGGCAACGGCCTTGGCAACAATGTTGGCAACGGCATCGGGAATGGCAGCGGCAACAACATTGGCAACTCCATCGGCGGCAACAACAACTTCAACAACATCAATGTCAACGGCGGCGGCTGGGGCTATCCGGGCGGCGGGTATGGCGGTGGCTACGGTGGCGGCTGGGGCTATGGCGGTGGCTACGGCGGCTGGGCCAACAACTGGAACAACGGTTACGTCAATCCGCACTACGGCGGCTGGTATAGCGGCTGCTGGAACGGCAACTGGGGCAACAACTACGGCGGCGGCTGGTGGGCACCGCTCGCCTTCGGCGCCGCGACGTGGGGCCTGGCCTCCACGATCGGCGGCTGGGGCCTCGGCTACGGCAGCATGGGCTATGGCGGCGCTGGCTATGTAAACCCCTACTACTCATCGATCCCGGCTGCAGTGGTGGCGTCGTCCCCCTACGACTATTCGCAGCCGGTGGTGGTGAACAACTACATCACCAACGACGGTGACCTTTCGAACGCCACCGATGCCCAGGGTGGCGTGGGCGGCACGGCAGCCGGTGGTTCCGGTGCTGGCGGCAACGCGACGGCTGCGCCGGTCAACAACGAGGCGAACGCGGCGGTCGACGACGCGCTGGCCAAGTTCAAGACGGGCGATTATGCCGGTGCGCTCGCTGGCTTTGATCGGGCCGTGAAGGCTTCGCCTAAGGATTCGGTGATCCACGAGGTGCGGGCGCTCACGCTCTTCGCGCTCGGCCGCTATCCCGAGGCGGCGGCTGCACTGAACTCCGTGCTTGTGTCCGCGCCTGGCATGGACTGGACGACGATCAGCAATGTCTACGGATCGGTCGACGCCTACACCGCGCACCTCCGCAAACTGGAAGACTTCTGTCGCGCCAATCCTGACAGCGCGTCGGGCCATTTTGTTTTGGCCTATCACTACCTCGTGGGCGGCCATGCCGACATGGCGGCGGAGGCGCTGAAAATCGTCGTGGCCAAGCAGCCGGGCGACCTCGTCGCCAAGCGGTTGCTCGAGGCGATCACGCCGCCAGAGGAACCGAAGGCCGAGGCGACACAACCGGCGGCAACAGCCAGCCAGCCTGCAACGGCTTCGCAAGCCGATGCCGCCGCGCCGGCCGGCCCCGAGACCGACCTTGTGGGCACTTGGAAGGCCACCAGCGGGAAGGACACGGTCCTGCTGACGATCACGGAAGATTCGAAGTTCACCTGGAAGGCCGCGCCTGCCGGTCGGCCGCCGGTCGAACTCGCGGGCACGGTGGAGACCGCACAGGACGCGATCGCCCTGAATACCGAGAAGGCGGGCTCCATGGTGGGCAAGGTGCAGTCGAAGGGGGCCGACGCCTTCGATTTCACGCTCGTGGGGGCCCCCAAGGAAGCTAAGCCGCTGGAATTCCAGCGGCAAAAGTGACCGTTCCGCGAATGGTTCGACCCTGTCCCGGCCTTCTGACGATGCTATAAAAGAGCGTAGTTCCAGAAGGAGGCAAGCCGATGATCGACGCCGTGCGGCCCGATGTCGTGGTGATCGGTGGAGGTCCGTCCGGGGCCACCACGGCGACGCTTGTTGCCAAAGCTGGATTTCGAGTGCAACTGCTCGAGCGGGATCGGTTCCCCCGCTACCACATCGGGGAATCGTTGATCCCCGAGACGTTCTCGGTGCTCGATCGCCTGGACATGCTCCCCAAGCTCCGGGGCAGTCGGTTCGTCGAGAAGCACAGCGTGCAGTTCGTCACCGAGCACGGGAAGCTCTCCGAGCCCTTCTACTTTGCCGATTACAAGCCGCATGAGAGCTCGCAGACCTGGCAGGTCACGCGAGCTGAATTCGACCAGATGATGCTCGACAATGCCCGTGAGCATGGTGTCGATGTGCACGAAGGCGTGCGTGTGCTCGACGTGCTCTTCGAGGATGGTCGCGCGGTGGGGGTGCGGGCGATCGACGAGGCGGGCGTGGAGCGGGAGATCCGCTGCAAGGTCGTCGTCGATGCCGCCGGCCAGAGCTGCCTGATCCAGGATCGGCTCGGCCTGCGGGAGTGGGACCCGGTGCTCAAGAAGGCCGCCATCTGGACCTACTGGAAGGGGGCAAAGCGGGACGCCGGCCGCGACGAGGGGGCGACCCTTGTGATGCAGACGAAAGGCAAGATCGGCTGGTTCTGGTTCATCCCGCTCCAGGACGACATTGTCAGCGTGGGCGTGGTTGCGCCCTTCGACTATCTGTTCAAGGGCCGGGATTCGAAGGAACTCGAGGCGATTTATTTCGAGGAAGTGGAACGGTGCCCGGGCGTGCAGCCGCGGATCGCGAATGCCGGCCGCGTGGCGCCGTTCAGTGCCGCCAAAGAATATTCCTACCGCTCCCGGCAGGTCGCCGGAGATGGCTGGGTGCTCGTGGGCGACGCCTTCGGCTTCCTCGACCCGCTTTACTCGTCGGGCATTCTGCTGGCGCTGATTTCTGGGGCCCAGGCGGCTGATGCCATCACCGCCGGACTCACCGCTGGCGACACCTCGGCGGCGCAGCTTGGCGTCTGGGGCCCCGGCTATATCGCCGGGATGGACCGGATGCGAAAGCTCGTCTGCCATTTTTACGACGGCCTGAATTTCGGGAAGTTTGTCCGGGAGTATCCCGACCGCAAGGGGCTGATCACCGACGTGCTGATCGGCGACCTCTTCAAACCCGATATCGACGCCCTCTGGCCGTTGATGGAGGACATGCAGGCTGCCGAAATGGCGGTCGAAGAGCCCGTCTCCGCCGGCTGAACTTTCGTAAAAGGCCGAAAAATTGACCATTTGCGAACCCTGGGGTATTCCGGACCGTAGAGATGACGACATCTCTTCCGGAGCCCTACCATGCGAATGCTGTCACTTTTCCCATCCCGTTTCTCCGCCACCGGCCTGAAGCGGTCGGTCCGGAACCGCCGCGGCACGCTTCGTTCCCGTCGGCGTGGGCTCGGTTCATGGGAGCGGTTGGGCCTGGGGATGGAAGGTCTCGAGCAGCTCGAGCAGCGGAGCCTGATGGCGGCCGATCTCGTCGTGACGCTCAATGACAACACTGCGGCCAGCGTCGACCGCACGTTCTATTCGCCCGGCTCGCAGGTGGTGTACACGCTCACCGTTGAGAACAAGGGCGACGCCACCGCCACCGACGCCCTGATCAAGACCTCCCTCGCCTCGGCCATCACGGGCGCGACGTGGACGGCGGCCTACACCGGTGGCGGCACCGGGCTGAGTGGTGGTGCCGGCAACCTGGGCGAGCACGCAAAAATTGAGGGCGCACCCAACAGCAAAGCCTTCAGCACGACGGTCACGCTTCCCTCGGGTGCCACAGCTACGTTCAAGATCGTCGGCACGATTCCTGGGGATGCCACGGGGAAGCTGACCTCGACGGCGTCTGTGACGCTCGACTCCGAGACCAAGACGGCGACCGATGAAGACACCTTCGTGCCCAAGTCGATCGCGGTCGGTAGCAACGGCAGCTGGACCACGGCATCGACCGTGAAGCTCGTCAACCCGGTCACCGGCGCGTTGATCGCCGGCCCCGTCACACCCTTCGCCGGCCTGCGGTCTGGTGTGCGGGCCGTGATGGCCGACCTGACAGGCGACGGTAAGGATGAGCTCGTGATCGCGCCGAACAGCGGCACCCTCGGCCGGATCGCGGTATACAGCCAGAAGATCGCCGGCGACGGCACGGTGACGCTCGAGAATAATCCCAGCTACAAGCTGATGCCGTTCGGCTCGGATTACACCCGTGGCATGACCGTCGCCGCGGGTGACTTCGACGGCAACGGACTCCAGGATCTGGCCTTCGGCCAGTCCTTCGGTGCCGGTCAGGTGAAGGTCTATCTGTCAACGCCGTCGGCGTCCACCGGACCGTTGACGCTTTCCCGGACGTTCACGCCGTTCGCGGCCGCCACGGGTGGCGTCTCTCTGGGGGCGGGCGATTTCGGCACGTTCACCGGGGCGACGCCCGATCCGGTCCGCCAGGACGGGGTGGATGAGTTGGTCGTGGCCAGTGGTGTCGGCGCCAGGCCCGAGGCGCGGATCTACAACGTGGTGGCCACTACGCCGGCCGTTATCGACACAATCAATCCGTTTGCGCCCGCATTCAGGAGGGGCTTCGCCGTCGAGGTTGCTCCCTTGAACGCCGATTCGAAGCCCGATCTCATCCTCACGGCTGCCAGCGGTGGCGGCTCGGCTGTTGAGATCTACGACGGCACCGTGGGCACGGCTGCCAACAAGCAGCTGGCGAAGTTCGCTGCCTTCTCGGGCCTCGGTAGCGGGAGCTCTGTCTTTGCAGCCGCGGTGGATAGCAATGGCGACGCTCGTGCCGACACCATCAACTTCGTGCAGGGGGGCGGCACCGGATCCGCGATGGTCCGCTACTCGGTCGGCATCGGTACCACCGCCGGCTCGATCACCACCTCCCGGATTGGCTCCATGGCGCCTGTCCTCGGCTCGCTGCGGGCCGCCGCTGTGGCCATCCAGTCCGATCCGAACATGATCCGGACGACGTCGGGCCTGATGTACAAGGAATTGGTCAAGGGCACCGGGGCCAGCTACACGTCGAGTTCGACGGGCGTCCGAGTCAACTACAAGGGCTACAACAGCGATGGCGATCTGTTCGACAGCGGGACGAACTCGTCCTTCTCACTCAGCGGCGTGATCACCGGCTTTGCCGAGGGGCTGAAGACGATGAAGGTGGGCGGCACGTCGCAGTTCATCATTCCCGCGGATCTGGCCTACGGCAACAACGCGCCCAGCAACGGCAAGCCGATCATCTTCCTCGTGGACCTGCTGGCGTTCACGCCGTGATGACACGATCGCACGTCGCGTGCGGCGGCGGGCGATGGTGTTCCCGCTGCGGCCTGTGACGCCCGGCCTACCAGCGGGCCTCGAGGCCGAGGTTGCCGCCGGCGAGGAACAGGCTGCCGGTGCCGTGGACGGCCGTGCCGACCGCCGCCGCGTCGCTCGACGAGAAGACCCACTGGTCGGGCGCCAGTGCCAAGCCCGTAAGCGACACGAGGTTGTAGCCGACCCGGAAGCCCCAGACGTCGTCGATCCGGTAGATCGCCGACCAGTTCATCTCGGCGATCATGCCCATCCCGGCCGCATTGCCGGATCGGGACGATCGCAGCGGCGTGCCGCCGAAGCCGTTTGTCATGGACTGCGATTGATAGAGGGACGTGCCCGCGATGCCCACCTTCATCCAGCCCTCGGTCGCCCAGCGCTCGAACGCCATGCGGCCCCGGATTCCGACCTGACCAGCGAACAGGTTCGAACTGCTGTTGACGCCGTAGGTGCTCTGCGGCGATGGATTCGTCGAACGCAGCGAGAGGACTGCCGATTCCTCCACATCGGCCCAGCGGAAGCCCGCCAGCCAGTCGACGTGGCCGCCGTCGTAGCCGTCGCACCGCTGCCAGGGTCGGCCGGAGCGCCGGTTGAAGCCGCCGTCGTATTCGTGGAGGACCAGATTGCATTCGAGGGAGTTGAGCGTCGAGGAGTTGGTGACGGTCGAGACCGCGCCGTCTTGAAAGCCTGCACTCGCGGCGAAGGCAGGAGAGGCCGACTCCAGGCCGTTGCCGGCACTCGTCGTCTGCTTCGTGGCGTTCATGCCGTAGACGCCGAGGTAGCCGACCTCCCAGCCGATATCGTTCTCGCCATAGTTGCCGTAGAGCAGCCGAGCGCCGGTGCCGATCGTGCTCGTCAGGTCACCCGTTGAAATGAGCGGGACCGTGGGGGCATCCTGGTCGACGATGAGGGGCTGCTTGACCGTGGCGTTGTTCCGCTGGAGGAACAGTGCGTCGAAGACGGCGTAGTTCCGCTCGTCCTGCACGTACGCGGGGTCGGCGGCCGGTGCTCGACCGCTCCACGCCGCCACGAGGGCAGCCACCGCCACGGTGACGGCAATGGTCGAGGCCCACCGGAGGCGGGCGGACATGCGAGCCGAACGGTGAAGCATGATGGCGACGTTACGATCCATACCATGGGAACAACGGGAACGATCGCTCCAACCGTTTTCTTCGGCACCTCCGGCAGGGGGCATGAGGATCGTTACGCTCTTCGGCTGAACCTGCCAATGTGGCGGCACTCTCGGCAGTCTGCGTCGACTTTAGCGCCAGCAGGCTGCGGCGATGGGCAATTCGTGGCTTGGTCGTGTCATAACCCGACATTCAGAACAATTCCTTGACTCGACGGACGCGAAGGGCGAATTTGAATGGACTAGGCAATTTGTGAGGCGGATCGGCCCGGGGGTATTCGTACCCTGCGGCAGTTCCACGGTTGCCCATAGTTCAGCCGTTCAATCAAAAGACATCCATGCCCCGTTCAATCCTAGACTGTTTTGGTTCCCGTGAGGCTCATGCTCTGAGACGGTCGCGGCGTCGCAGCCTCGCGACGGTGCCGGCACGGTCATCGTCGCGGCTCCAGGTCGATCGCCTCGAGGAGCGGCTGGCATTGGCCGCCATTCCCACGGCGACGGTGAACGGCGGGGCCGGCACGCTCATCGGGCAGGAGATACCGCTCACCGTCACGTTCGATAACACGGCCACCGACCCCGCCGACATCGGCTACTCGCCGTTCGTCGACATCGTGATGCCGGCGACCGGCGACGCGCCGCCCACGCCCGACGACGGGATTTCGTTCAAGCCCGGTAGCGCCACCTACAACGGACTGTCGCTCACCACGACCGTGCTCACGTTCGATACGGCTGGCAAGGCGACGCATCCCTTCGCCAAGAATCCCGACGGCACCGCCCTCATCGTCAGCGGCAAGCCGGGTGACCAGCTCGTCGTGGTCAGACTCCCCTTCGGCAGCTATGGCCCCGACCAGCCGGCGGCGGTGATCAATTTCATCGGCGCGGTCAGCCCGCTGGCCCAGCCGAATGCCTCGTATCCCATCACCGCGACCGGCGGTTTCCAGTATCAAACCGACACGGCCGGCAACCCCACGGTGAACGTCGCGACGATCGGCGCGACGACCACCGACCCTGTCGAGCCGCAACTCTTCCGGCTCAAGAAAACCTCGAGCGCGCCCGAGGCCGAGACCGCGACGGGCCCCAACTTCCAGCACACCTACACCGTGAGCATGGCGGTCGCCCCGGGCCAGACGGTGAATGACCTGCTGCTCGCGGACGTGTTGCCCAACAACATCCAATTCGTGTCGGTGAACACGGTCACCGGCGCCGGTTCCACGACGATCACGCCCGTCGCCGACCCGAGCACCTCCACGCCCGGCGGCACGCTCTCCCGCCTGTTCGACAAGATCGTTGGCACCGGCAGCGACACCGACGCGGTGATGACGTTCACCTACTTCGTGCCGCAGGACGACGCTGCCGGCCTGGACGTGATCCCGCTTGGCACCGGTGGCACGGCGATCGCCACGAACGTCGCCAATGCCACCGGCACCTGGACGAGCGCCAACCCGAATTTCCCGGACCCGCAGACCGTCGAGAGCGACCCCGACGACGCGAATGCGCAGCACACGCTCACGGCCCGCACCGTCGCGCTCCAGAAGAGTTTCGTCGACCTCACGAACCCGGGCTCGCCGCGGGCCGGCGACCTGATCGAATACACGCTCAACTTCCAGGTGAGCGACTTCTTCGCGCTCGACAACTTCGACATCGCCGACGTGATTTCCGACGGCCAGGCGTTTGACGCCACCTTCACGCCGACGCTGACGTTTACGCAGAAATCGCAGACGTTCACGGCCCAAGCGTTCGACCCTGCGAATTATGCGTCGGCCGACCAGGCCAACGGCACAACGAATGTGACGTTCGACGTGTCGAATCAGCTCGACCTACTCGGCCTGGTGACCGACGGCAAGCTCGTCGGCGCGGGCATTCCGGATACCGGCACTGGCTCCCCCTCCACGCTGCCGGATCCGCTCCCTGGTGGCCCGGGCACGACCGGCACGATCAAGTTCCGCGCACGGGTGCTCGACCAATATCGGGTCACCCCGCGGCCGGGTGCCGACGTCGTCCAGGGCGACGTGATGACCGACGAGGCGACGACCGCGGCCGACGTCCTCGCCTTCAGCGACCTCTCACCGACGGCCAGCACGGTCAGCGACGGCTCGTCGGCCTCGTTCACGCTCGTCAGCGGCCAGGCGACGAAGAGCGTCTATGCGATCAACGGCGCTCCCGCCTCCGGCACGCCCGTCGTCACCGCCGGCGACGCCGTCACGTTCCGGATCACCTACAACCTGCCGTTTTCGAGCATCAAGGATTACCAGATCACCGACTTCCTGCCGCTGCCGATCTTCGCAGCGCAAGCGCTCACGTTTGCCGGTGGCTCACCAAGCTCAGCCGTCCCGGCGGCCGGGCAGTGGAGCTACGGGCCGACCGACACCTACAGCACGATCTCCGGCATCACGCCCACGAACTCGTCCAGCTCCGCGGCCAACAGCGAGACCTGGAGTTTCGGCACGTTCCAAGACAGCCTCGACCGCTCCGCCGTCACCGACATCCTCTTCACGGTCACGGCCACGAACCGGCCATTTGCCGACGGCCTCCTGCTCACCAACCAGGCCGAGCAGACCGAGCGCAACGAGACGGGCGACGTGCTCACGAGCAACACGGCGCTCGCCCAGGTGCAGATCTCCGAGCCGCTGCTCGGGATCACCAAGGGCGTCGTCTCGACGAACAATCCCGCGGGCGTCTTCCACCCCGGGACGGGCGACCTCGATCCTCCGGAGATCGCGCCTCCGGGCGTCACGTTCTCCCAGCCAGGGGTGCCGGGCGCGTCGTTCACCGGCACGATCACATCCACCGGCCTGGCCGATCAGCCGATCACGGCGACGCTCTCGAACGTGCTCGGTAACGACCTCGTCAAGTTCTGCATCATCGTGGAGAACACAGGCAGCGGCCTGCACGGCGCGTTCGATGTAACCGTCAAGGACGCGTTCAATGCCGCGAAGATGCAGATCCCCACGAACGCGACGGGGCTCAATCTCAGAGTTACCGACGGCACGGGCGCCGTGCTGACGTATGCCGGCGACCTCTTCGGCTCGGGCATCACGCTCGTCGATCCGAGTCCCACGACGGGGTCGCTCTCCCCCGGCAAGCAGACCGACGGCACGGTGATCGACACCGGCCGCAACATCGCCGTCATCACCTACGACCTGCAGCTGCTGCCCACGGTCGTGCCGGCCGATGTGATCCCGAACACGGCCACGCTCACGAACTACGGCTCGACCGAGGGCGGTCCGAACTTCCTGCCCCCGAGCGGCATCTCCGATGAAACGACTGTGGCGGTAGCCGTACCGACAGCCTTGAAGACGCTTGTCGGCACGTCGATCGTTGACTCCTTCAACACCAACACGCAGGCCGTGATCGGCGAACTGGCGACCTTCGAGCTGACGATCAAGGTGCCGGAGGGAACGACACCGGACGCCGTCGTCGTCGACACGCTGCCCGCCGGCCTGGCGTTCGTGCAGATGGTGGGCACCCCCGTCGTGGATGCGGGCATCACGGTCAGCGGCTCATCGAGCACTTCGAACCCGGCGTTCACGCCAGTCGTCACGAACAACGGCCAGAAACTCACGTTCAATCTTGGCGACGTCGTCAACACCAATCCAGACCGGCAGTTGCACGGGTTCACGGTGCAGTACAAGGCCGTCGTGCTCAACGTCTCGAGCAACGTCGCCGGCAAGACGCTCACGAACAATGCCAAGCTCACCTGGACCGGCCACACCGAGCTGCCGGCGGCAAAGTCGGGCCCTGTGACGGTGATCGAGCCCAAGCTCACGATCGACAAGTCGGTGACGCCGACGACCGCCCAGGCGAGCGACACGGTGACGTTCACGATTCTGGTCACGGCGAGCCAGACGACCGCCCACAACGTGAGCCTGTCGGACATCTTCCCTGGCGGGATCGAGTATGTCGCCGGCTCGCTCCGGAACACCGCCGGCGTCGTGCCCGCGACGCTCGCGACGGCAGCCGGCGGCGACGCCTTCACGGCCACCTATACGCAGCTCACACCCGGCCAGACGAGCACGCTCCAATTCCGGGCGAAGCTCAAGCCAGACGTCACTGCCGGCCAGGCGATCAACAACGTCGCCACCCAGACCTGGACGAGCCTGCCGGGCAACCCCGGCCAGATCACGCCCAACAATCCGAACGCCTACGAGCGGACGGGCTCGGAATCGACGAGCCAAGGCCAGCTCAACAACTACAAGTCGAGCGACTCGGCGATCGTGACGGTCGCGCAGCCCACGGTATCGAAGACGCTCGTCACGACCTCGATCGTGAACGCGTCGAACACGGCCACGCAGGCCGTGATCGGCGAGACGGCGACCTACACCGTCACGATGAAGATCCCTCAGGGCCGGACGCCGGCGGCCCAGCTCATCGACGCCATGGGATCGGGCATGGCCTATGTCCGGACGATCACGGCGGTCAACGACGATCCCGCGAAGCTGACCGTGCCGGGGCTCAACACCGCCCCGGTGCTGACGAACTCCGGCTCCACGGCCACGTGGAACCTTGGCGACATCGTCAACACCGACACCGACAGCTCAACCGATGAGACGATCACGTTCACGATCGAGACGGTTGTTCTCAACGTGAACACGAACACCAGCGGCGTGTGGCTGGTCAACAAGGCTCAGGCCGGATGGAACTTCGCCTCGTTCTCGCCGGTCGTCGAGGCCGAGCGGGTCACGGTGATCGAGCCCAAGCTCCGGACCACGAAGGCGGTTTCCGTCGGCGGCTTGGGTGGCAACGTCGGCGACCCCGTCACCTACACGATCGTGGTGCGGCAGTCGTCCGCGAGCGACACCGACGCCTACGACGTGACCCTGCGGGACGTGATCCCGGCGTCGATCGCGAGCCCCGCGCTCACGAGTGTCGTCGACACGTCGGGCGTCGTCACGGCGGCCAACTTCTCCCTCACGGGCAACACGCTCACCACCACCGGCACCGGCTTCGATCTGCCGAAAGAGCCCACCACCCGCACGATCACGCTGATCGTCACCGGCACGCTCGCCGGCCCGGTCACAGCCAATCAGCAGATCAAGAACATCAACGAGATCAAGTGGACGAGCCTCTCCGGCTCGCCGGGCCAGATCACCACGAACAGCCCGAATGCCTACGAGCGGACGGGCTCCGGCTCCAAGATTTTGGGGGAACTTAACAACTACGTCACGACGGGTTCGGCCACGTTCACCGTCAACACCGCCGATCTGGCGGTCGTGAAGACGGTGAGCAACCCGACACCGAACGTCGGCGACACGATCACGTTCACCGTGACGCTCACGAACAACGGCCCCAGCGCGGCCCAACTCGTCGAGGTGACGGACCAATTCCCGACCGACGGACTGCAATACCTCTCGGCCACGCCGAGCCAGGGCACATACAACGAAACAAACGGCCTGTGGACCGTGGGCACCGTGGCCGTCGGGGCCGCGAACAAGCAGACGCTCACGATCACGGCAAAGGTCCTCGCGCCGGCCGTGAACACGATCCCCGCGGCCCAGACCAACGTGGCCACGGTGACGAATTCCGCCGTGCCCGACTCCAACCCCGGCAACAACACCGGCACGGCGACCGAGACGCCGAAGTACGCCGACCTCGCGGTGACCAAGCAGACCGACAAGCCGGAGCCGAATCTCGGCGACACGATCACCTACACGGTCACGCTGCGGAACAACGGCACTGCCACGGCGACGGGCGTCGAGGTGACCGACACGCTGCCCGCGAACGTGACGTACGTATCCGCTTCCGCCGCCGGAGGCACCTCGTTCACGCCCTCGGGAACGCCGGTCACGGGGGGCATCTGGAGTGTGCCGACGATCGCCCCGGGCCAGTCGTTGGTGCTCACGATCACGGCGACCGCGGCTGTGACGGGGGTCTCCTACAACACCGTGACGATCACCAAGAGCGACGTCTGGGATCCAAACGACGCGAACAACACCTCGAATACTCCGACCGATCCGCAGTCGGCCGACCTCGTTGTCTCGAAAACGGTCGACAACCCGCGGCCCAATGTCGGCGACACGGTCACATTCACCATCACGCTCGACAACCTCGGTCCGAGCACGTCGCAGAATGTCGTGGTGAACGATCTGCTCCCTGCCGGTCTCCTCTTCGTGAGCTCTACCGCCAGCACCGGCAGCTATGTCTCGAACACCGGGGTCTGGACGGTTGGAAATGTCGCCGCCGGCGTGACCAACACGCTCACGATCGTGGCGACGGTGAAGACCCCGGCATCCGGCCAGCCGGCGCTGCCACAGAAGAACACCGCCACTGCCACGTCGACGACCATCGACCCCAACCCGAACCAAAACACCGGCGAGTCCACGGTCACGCCGAAGCAGGCTGACCTTGCCATCATCAAAGTCGTCGATGATCCCACGCCCAAGGTCGGCGACACGATCACGTTCGAGATCGGCGTGGCCAACTTCGGCCCCGATACGGCGACGAACGTCGTCGTGAACGACCTGCTCCCGACCGGAGTCACCTACGTCTCGTATTCGGCCACCCAAGGCACCTA
>JBIIGJ010000183.1:0-5191 GCA_044236455.1 Pirellulales bacterium | reverse complement strand
CGAGCGACACGGGCTCCTCACCGTCGAGCAGGATCCGCCGCGTGGCGATCTCGTACCCCAGCCGCGCCGCGCGGGCTTCGAGTCCGGCACCGCTCGAACGGGCGACCACCGGCGTGCCCTTGGCCTGAATTTCAAGCGGCCGCAGGCCCGACCTGCCACCGGCACTGCCAGCTGCCGGTTCCTGCCTGCCGAGCATGATCGCCAACAGTTCGCAGGCGAGTTGATCGGTCGAACCTCCGGGCGCCGTGCGGACCACCTCGACCTGATCCTCGCACGTGATGACATTGGCCGAGACGTTCAGGCAAAGGCCGCCGCGGCAGGTGACGAACACGGGCACGGCGTCGGCGGCCGCCCCCGGCTCGGCCGCGGCGGGCGGCTGGTTCTGCCCCGGCAGCAGTCCGCCCTGCATGCCCTCCAGCCGCATCCGCACGTCGCGATCGAGCCTGATCGAATCGACGCCGCCGATACCGGGGCCCTGATCGGACGCTCCGGCCCGCGGCAGCAGCCGCGCCAACAGCGCCCGGCCGCTGCCGGTCGACCGTCCATAGCGAAACTGCACCATCTCGGCCGTGCGCACCTCCAACTCCTCGAGCTCGACGTCGCGGGTGACGATCTCGATGTCGTCGTCGGCCCCGGGAGCGGACGGTGTGCCGCGGATGGTCACCTGGCCGCGGAGGCTGCCGCCGATGAGCCGCGATAGCCGGCCCTGCTTCAGGTCGAGCGGCTCGTCGAATTCGAGCACGGCTCCTTGCGGCACCCGCAGCACGAGCGTCCGCCCCGCGTTGCCGTCATCCGCCACGCGATTGCGGTCAGGCAACACCACCAGCGTGCAGGGCACGAGGTTCACGCGGCCGTCGGGCAGCGCCTGATACTGCTTGAAGAGGAGCCGCATCTGCCGGCTCTCCAGCATGATCGGATCCTCGCGTTCCCAGGAGCCTGCCGGAAAGATGTCGCCCAGCGCGGCCAGCCGTCGGTCGGCACGCGCCCGGATCGCCGCGGCCTCCTCGGGCGAGAGCTCGATCGCCTGGCTGGCGTCCTGTACGCGCGGTTCCACCCACGGCACCACGGTGAGCCGGTGAAAGCCGGCCGCCGCGAGGACGATGAGAAACACCCGTAACGTGCGCCCGACGCGATGTTCCATGAAAGAATGGTCCGATTCGGGAGAGGGACGCTAGGCCCGCCCGTTGTCCATGCCTGCCCGCGGTGTCGCGTAGCCACTGACGATCGCCTCCCAGCCAGCGCGCGCCCGCAGCATCCGTTCGACCAGTTCGCGGACGGCGCCCCGACCGCCTGGCAGACGGGTGACCACCGCGGCTGCCGCTACCAATTCCGGACAGGCGTCGGCAACGGCCACGCCCACGCCGCACCGCGCCACCACCGGCAGGTCGGGCAGGTCATCGCCCATGAACGCCGTCTGCTCCCACGACAGCCCGCATTCCTTGATGATCGCCCCGGCAGCGGCGAGTTTGTCGTCGACTCCCTGCCGCACGAATTCGACCCCGAGTTCAGCGGCCCGCCGTTCCACGATGCGGCTCGACCGTCCCGTGATGATGCCCGTCCGACCGCCGGCCCGCTGCCAGCCGCGGATACCCAGGCCGTCGCGGATGTGAAACGTCTTCAGTTCCACACCTTCATCGCTCCAGGTGACGCCGCCATCGGTGAGCACACCGTCGCAGTCGAGCAGCAACAGCTGCACCGCGGCAAGGCGGCCTTCGAGATCGGTGGGTGGTGTCATGGAAGAACGTTTCGTGACGGTATCGGTCTCTGTTCCAATCGCGGTTTCCAATCGTCTGTCGCCAGATCCACCCGGGGTCACGCCGCCGCGGATCCCGGCAACTGAGACGACTCGCCGGCAGGCACGGCCGCCGGCACGGGTGGCACCAGGCCGACGAGGTCGACGATGTCGAGCAGCCCGACGGGGCGGCCAAAGGCATCGACAACTGGCAGTTCGCTCAGCCGCCGCGATTCGAGCACCGCCACGGCATCCCGCAGTCTCGTGCCCGCCATCACGGTGGTGGGCCGGCTCGTCATCACGCCATGAATCGGAGCATCGAGGGCGGCATCGTTGCGACGCTCGAAAAGCCGGGCCAGATCGCTGTCGGTGAAGATACCGGCGAGCATGCCGGCGGCGTCGAGGATCATCACCGCGCCGGTCCGCCGCGACGGCAGCGGCTGAGAGAACACGGTCCGCACGGTCTCCTCCGGGCAGGCTGTCCGGCACTGTGCGAGCGGCCGCATCGCGTCGTCGACCCGCATCAGCTGCCTGCCCAAACTGCCTCCCGGATGCCGCGCAGCGAAATCCTCGTGCGTGAAGCGGCGCAGGCTGCTGGTGACCAGCGCCAGACTGTCACCAAGCGCCAACAGGACCGACGTGCTCGTGCTGGGCGCCAGCCCGAGCACACACGCCTCGCGGACGGGGCCCGTGACCACCACGATCTCCGCGGCACGGCCGAGCGTGCTGTCGGCCCTCCCGGTGAGGGCGACGATTCTCACGCCCGCAGCCGCGAGGTGTGGCAGGAGCCGCGTAATCTCCTCCGTCTCGCCCGACTGTGACAGGGCGAGCACGATATCATCGCGGCGCAGCACTCCGAGATCGCCATGCATCGCCTCGGCAGGATGGAGGAAGTGGCTGGGAGTGCCGGTGGAGGCGAGCGTGGCCGAGATCTTCTGCGCAACGAGGCCCGCCTTTCCAATCCCGGTGACGACGACCTTGCCGGTGCAGCCGGCGATCACCCGCACGGCACGGCAGAACGAGGCGTCGAGCGCATCGGCCATCCGCAGAACAGCATCCCCCTCGGCGCGGAGAATCTCGCGGCCGTTGTCGAGCACATCGGCGTCGGAGAGCTCCGACGGGGAGCGGCGGTCGTCGATCGGGAGCGACAGGGGTGCAGTCATGATGGAGTCCAGCCAAAGGCATGCGCGCGCGGAACCGCCGCGCGGGGGCGGGACTATAGGCCGACTGGGCAAACGCCGCAACGCGTGTTTTCCCGAGCGCGACGGGCCGGAACATCATGCGGAACCCGCGGGGCGGGTGGCCCGGACACGCTCCGCTCGCTTCGGTATCCGGGCCACCCGCCCTCACAAAGCAGCGTCAGGCCTTCGCGTACCGCTTTGCCATCTCGTCGAGCGTGACCACCGGCACCTTGCGGGCGTTGCCGGCTTGGCCAAACTGCACCATCCGCTCCGCGCAGACCTTCTTCATCGCCTCACGGGCCGGCTTGAGATAGTCGCGGGGATCGAACTTCTCCGGGCTCTCCCAGAGCACCTTGCGAACCGCGCCGGTGATCGCCATGCGGCAGTCGGTGTCGACGTTGATCTTCCGCACGCCGTGCTTGATGCCCCGCTGGATCTCCTCGACGGGCACGCCCCAGGTCTGCGGCATCTTGCCGCCGTACTTGTTGATGATGTCCTGCAGTTCCTGCGGCACGCTCGAAGAGCCGTGCATCACGAGGTGGCAGTTGGGGAGCCGCCGGTGGATCTCCTCGATCTGCTTCATCGCCAGCACCTCGCCGTCGGGCTTCCGCGTGAACTTGTAGGCGCCGTGACTGGTACCGATGGCGACGGCGAGCGCGTCCACGCCCGTGTCGGCGACAAATGACGCGGCCTCGGCGGGATCGGTGAGCAGTTGGTCGTGCGAGAGCTGGCCTTCGGCGCCGTGGCCATCCTCGGCCTCGCCGTGGCCGCTTTCCAGCGAACCGAGGCAGCCGAGTTCACCCTCCACCGACACTCCCCGCGCGTGCGCCAGCTTCACGACTTCCTTCGTCACCTTGACGTTGTAGTCGTAGTCGGCCGGCGTCTTGCCGTCTTCCTTGAGCGAGCCGTCCATCATCACGCTCGTGAAGCCGTTGTCGATGGCGCTGGAGCAGGTGGCGGTGGAGTTGCCGTGGTCCTGGTGCATCGCGATCGGGATCCACGGATAGAGCTCGGCGGCGGCGAGCATCAGATGGCGGAGGTAGTTGTCCTGGCTGAAGCTGCGGGCGCCCCGCGAAGCCTGCACGATCACCGGCGACTCCGTCTCTTTGGCCGCTTCCATGATCGCCTGGATCTGCTCCATGTCGTTCACGTTGAAGGCGGCGATGCCGTAGCCGTGCTCGGCGGCATGATCGAGCAGGATGCGCATGGGAACGAGCGGCATGGGAGGATCTCCGGTGGGATAGGGAAAAGGAGGGAAGAACGGCACGGCGAACGCGGCATGCTCGTTCGAGATCATACGGAAAAAAGAGACGTGATAGAATCCCCTCGGCCCGACTGCCCGGCCTGCAGGATGCAGCACGCATGGACCTCCGCCCCACCACCGACCCCATCCGAAGTTTTCTCTATGTCGCCGGGGGCTGGCTCTGCGTGGGGCTCGCCGTGGTGGGTGCCGTTCTCCCGCTCGTGCCGACGACCCCGTTCCTGCTGCTGGCCAGCTGGTGTTTCTACCGCGGCTCGCCCCGCATCCATGCCTGGCTGCACCGCTCGAAGTGGTTTGGCCCCACGCTCGACGACTGGCAACACTACCATGGAGTGCGACGGACGATGAAGCGTCGGGCCGTGCTGATGGTGGCCGCCGTCGTCGGCTGCAGCCTGCTGCTCAACAGCCTGCCCTGGTGGCTGCGATACATCGCGTTGGGCGCCGTGGCGATCGGGCTCTACGTGATCTGGACCGTGCCCACGCTCCCCGACGATGCCCCCCGTTCCCCGCGCACGATCCTCGAGTGACGCGCCGCCGGGGACGGCAAAGGTTCCGTCGCTCGGAGATTCCGACTGGTTCACCCGGGACGGAGTGGCACGCACAACAAGTCGGACATCCTCCTCGTCTCCTGCACCCCCGCCGCTCCCCGGCTCACGCTGCGTCATCGACTGCGTGGCAGGATGCCACGCCCTCGCCAGCGGGCGGAGGCCCGCCAAGAAAAAATGGCACGATGCCATGTTTTTCGTGAAGCTGCCATCAATGCTCGACACCCGACTCAGGCTCGGGGAGCCAGTGGGTGAGGATGGCGCCCACCAGCGCGTAGGCCCCGGCCACGCCTGCGCCCACTAGCGCGATCCGCACCGGATCGGGCGGTGTGGCGGCAGAGAGCGTGAGCGTGAGCCAGGCGGCGGCCGTGCCGAGCACGCGGCCCCCGATGTTCGCGGCAAAGCTCTCGCCCGTGCCACGGAGATGCGTGGGAAAGACCAGCGGGATGTAGTTGCCCCAGAAGCTGAACTG
>JBIIGJ010000182.1:0-5211 GCA_044236455.1 Pirellulales bacterium | reverse complement strand
CGTGTCGCCGCGTTTGGCGGCGGCGGCCTTCGTCGTGATCTCGATCGACTCGACGCCGTCGCGCTTGCGGATGACGTAGACGAGCCGGCCCGCGGAGTCGCTCTTGGCGAGAATCGTCCGCAGCACGGCCTCCGCCGGCTTGTCCCGCTCGTCCAGTGCGAAGGACTGGTTTTTCGTGATGCCATCGAGCTGCAGGTCGCCGCCCAGGATCTCCATCGGCATGCCGATTTCCTCCGACAGCATCTGGATCGATTTCTCCAGCGTGTCCTTCGCGAACACGAGCGAGATCTTCTTCTGCAGCGGGGCCGTCGGCCCGCCGGCGGCCGCCGCGGGCGTCTTCGCCGCCACCGCTGCGACGCCCTCGCCGGGCGACTGCTCGAGCGCCAGTTCCGAAGCCAGCACGAGATTGTGGCCCGCATGCCGTGGCAGGTAGGCGTTGAGCACGACCCCCGTTCCCTCCGCACCGCAGCGGGCATTCGCCGCCACCGCTCCGATCATCGCGGGCAGCCGCATGACGAGCTTCCTGCCGTAGGGATGCGGATCGATTAAGGCGCAGTAATCCTCGATCGTGTCGGCCAGTTTCTCGGTCTGCTTCACGAGGCGATTCGCCAGCGGTTTCGCCGGCTCGGCGCGGGTGGCGATCGCATCGACCTCGGCGTAGAAGTTGTCCGCGAAATGCAGCGACAGGGCCGCGGCCTTCACGCCGTCGCCGAAGAAGTTGCCGAGCGGCTCGACGAGCCGCTCCAGCGGGCCGGCCATCAGGGGCCGGCCGTCGTACAGCAGGTAGTGCGGCGAGCCGAACAGCGTGAGGTGCCGGGTGCGGTCGAGCATCCCGACAAGCTGTTCCAGATCCTGCGGCAGGGTGGCCACGAGTGCGTCGTCGTCGGGCTGCCGGCCCGCGGCCCGCGCCGCCTCCACCATTTCCTTGAGATTGGTCGCCGGGGCCATCACGAGCACGCGTCCCTGTTCTGCCGCGGGCAACCAGTAGGAGAGCGTAGGCCCAACGTGAATCGTCTCGCCCCGCACATCCTCCTCGGTAGTCCTGCCCCATGCCTTCCCGCGGGCATCGGCGTCTTCCGCGAGCGGCGACGGCTCTTGAAACCTCACGGTCCAGCCGGTGACGACGTCCCCGGCGTCCTTTGCCCCGCCGCCGGCCTGCCAGCCAGCCTGCACCTCCGCGATTCCGTCGAGGCCGCAGCCGCTGAGCGTGGACAGCACGTCGATCCCTGCCGCCACGCGGGGACCGAGCGACTTCACGAACTGCCGGCCCTCCTCGTCGGCGACGATCGCCGCGGGCCGGGCCAAGAGCACGAGCTGCGATCCGGCAGGCAGGTAGGCAAGCGACGGCGGTCCGCCCACAGTGGGCGACGCCCATGGCAGTTCAGCGGAATCGACGATCTTCACCTGCGGGCCGGCGTTGGCTGGATGTTCAGGCGGCTTGTTCTCGGCGGGGGTGTCCTGGTGCGAGTCTGTCTTCTTCTGGGGATGCGGATCATCCTCGGCAACCGACGGGGTGTCTTTCTTGGGCGGTTTCTTCGCAGCCGGCTGATTGCTCTGCGACATGACCATGGCCAACACCAGAGCCACGAGACCGCCGGCGACGCCCATGCCGATCATGCGGAGTCGGGCGGCGCGTTTGTGCGCGGCGCGGGTTGCCAGTTCGACGGCCGAGGGGGCCGCAGCACCGGACAGCATGGGGACCGCCGGAGCCGAGACCGCGACCGCAGCAGGAGGGCCTGTGCGGACCGTGGGCGGCACGGCCGCCCCGACGGGAGTTGCCGCCGGCTTCTGCGGCGGCGGCAGCGTGCCGGAGACGGGTGGCATGCCGATGCATCCAGCCAATGCGTCGGCCGCCTCGGCGGCGTCGGGATAGCGGCTCGCCGGATCACGGGCCACGAGATAGGAGACGAGCGTGGCCACCGGAACGGGCACCTGCGGCGGGCCCAGTGGCGGCGGACCAACGAATGCCGCCTGCGAGAGCGTGCGTTGGGCGTCTCCCTGCCAGCACGGAGGCACGCCGGTGAGCAGGGCATGGAGCACGCAGCCCAACGCATAGACGTCGCTGCGTTCGTCGCTGAAGCGGCCCGGCAGCATCAGCTCCGGTGCCACGAACGAGGCCCGGCGTCCCAATCCGGAGATCCGCTCGGTCGCATCGATCGGCAGCTGCGCCGGCACGGCGTGCGGATCGCCTGCCAGCGGCACCTGCAGGAGCCGCACCCGGCCGCTGCGTTCGCCCGCCCCTGATGCCGCCGGCTCGCGGCGGAGAGCATCGAGCGAAAGGCTGCCATGGACGGCACCCCGCCGATGCAGTTCCGCCACCGCCATGAAGACCGGGAGCATGAGACGGCAGGCATCGGCCGGCGGGAGCGGACCAAGGCGGGCCAGTTCGTCGGCCAGCGATACTCCTTCCACGTCCTCGCAGACGATGAAGCGATTGCCATGCGCCTGTTCCAGTGCCCAGGTTCGGCTGAGGATCGGGGCAACGACGTCGTGGGCGATCGTGGTCCGCCGCACGACCTCGGTCCAGACGTCCACCCGCTGGCAGAGCTTCCGATCGAGCACCATCAGGCACACACCCCGGCCGGAGGGCTCGTGGCGACCGCGGTACAGCCGCCCCGGACCGTCGTTCTCCAGCCGCTCCATGAGCCGGTAGTCGCCCACGAAGAACGGACCAGAATCGCCATTGAGCAGCCGGCGGCCCTGCCACTTGCTGAGGACACCGCGTTGAACGAGCCATTTGGCCAGCGCGGTCGTGGCGGCGGCATCATCCGCAGCCGGCTGACTGCCCGAGACCTCGTGGGCATACCCACGGCGCAGCGTGCCGAGCGTGTCAGCCGGAACGAGCTGGCTGGCGGCCAGAAGCTTCCAGAAATCCTCGGGAGCGGGTGTTGGCATGATGGGCTCGAACGCCGAGATGGGGGCCGTCATCATAGCCGCCGCGGCCCTCCTCACGGGAGAGAGTTCGCGGGAAATTTCCCCCCGGCATTTTGTGGTGGGCGGGTAGACTCCGTTTCGCCGCGGCACTCGCGCCGAAGGGCCCGGGTAACAGGAGAACGAGCATCATGCGGTCCAGTGACGCCATCGGCATCTATTTCAATCGGGCTGCCGACCAGCTCGACCTCTCCGACAACATCCGCCGCCTGTTGCTCACGGCGAAGCGCGAGGTGCAGGTGCAGATTCCGGTCGAGCTCGACTCGGGCGAGGTGGCGACCTACATCGGCTACCGGGTGCAGCACAACAACGCCCGTGGCCCCATGAAGGGGGGCCTGCGATACCACCCGCAGGTCGACCTCGACGAAGTCCGGGCGCTGGCGTCGCTGATGACCTGGAAGACCGCCGTGGTCGACATCCCCTACGGCGGCGCAAAGGGGGGCATCGCGGTCGATCCCTCACGTCTCTCGGCCCGGGAACTGGAACGCATCACACGGCGGTTCGTCGACGCCATCCACGATCTCTTCGGCCCCGACGTCGATATCCCCGCGCCCGACATGGGAACCAGCCCCGAGGTGATGGCGTGGATCATGAACCAATACGACAAATACCACGGCTTTTCACCGGCATGCGTCACGGGGAAGCCCGTGGAGTATCACGGCATTCCGGGTCGCGATGAGGCGACCGGCCGCGGTGTCGGCAGCCTCACGCTCAAGCTGCTGAGCCGGCTGGGCCGGCGGATTCCCGGCACGCGGGTCGCCATTCAGGGCTTCGGCAACGTGGGCTCGCACACGGCCCGCTTTCTCCACGACGCGGAATGCCGGATCGTGGCGGTGAGCGACGCCACCGCGGGCTTTCATCGGGCCGAGGGACTCGACGTGCTCGAGATGCTCCGCTACTCCCAGTCCCACGCCGGCCGGCTGGAAGGATTCCAGGGGGGTGACGCGCTCACGAATGCGGAACTCTTGGCCCTCGACTGCGACGTACTCATCCCGGCGGCACTCGGTGGCGTGCTCCACAAGGGCAACGCGGAGGCGGTGCGGGCGCCGATCATCATCGAGGCGGCCAACGCGCCGACCGAGCCCGAGGCCGACGCGATCTTCGACCGCCGGCAGATCACGGTGGTGCCCGACATCCTGGTGAACGCAGGCGGCGTGACGGCCAGCTGGTTCGAGTGGGTGCAGAATCGGCAGCACTACCAGTGGGGCATCAACCGCGTGCGGCAGGAACTCGACCGCATCCTCGGCGAGGCGTTCGAACACGTCTGGCAACTCGCCTCGTCGCGGCAGGTGACGCTGCGCACGGCCGCCTATATGCTGGGCGTCGGCAGGGTGGGCCGGGCCACCGTCCTGGGAGGAATCGAATGACCGCAGCCGACAGCGTGAATGCCGAGAGTCTGAAGGCGATCCCACTCTTCCAGGGATTCAATGCGACCGACTATTCGCAGATCCTCGACGTCATGGAACGGGTCGCCTTCGAGCCGGGCCGACTGATCCTCGAACAGGGCGGCACGAGCCGTGATCTCTGGGTGTTGCTCGAGGGCTCGTGCGAGGTGTCGCGGCGGGTCGATCCAGGCAAGGCCGATTCGAAGCGGGTGGTGCTGGCAATGCTCGAGCCCCCGGGACATTTCGGCGACATGTCGTTCTTCAGCCCGTCGCCCCACTCCGCCGACGTGAAGGCCGTGGCGGCGGTGACGCTGCTGCGAATCACGCACTCCGACTACAGGGATCTCATCAACGAGGGCGTCCAGTCTGCCTACAAGCTGGCCTACAACGTCACCGAGGCGCTCGTGCGGCGACTGCGACGGATGGACGACTGGGTGGCGGAACTGGCGGCCACGACGCCAGCCCACGAGCAGGCCCACCGCCCCGAATGGCAGAGCTTCCGCGAGAAGCTCTTCGATCGCTGGAACCTCTGAAAGACGGCCGAAGTCGCCCGCATTGGTTCGCGGGCTGCGGCATACTCGTCGCTGGTGCTGCGCATGGCATCCTGCCATGCAATCCGGGAGGGCGGGCTCCCCGAACACCGAAGCGAGCTGTGTTCACGAAAAACATCGCATCGTGCGATTTTTTCTTGGCCGGCCTCCGCCGGCTGGTGCTGCGCATGGCATCCTGCCATGCAATCCGGGAGGGCGGGCTCCCCGAACACCGAAGCGAGCTGTGTTCACGAAAAACATCGCATCGTGCGATTTTTTCTTGGCCGGCCTCCGCCGGCTGGTGCTGCGCATGGCATCCTGCCATGCAATCCGGGAGGGCGGGCTCCCCGAACACCGAAGCGAGC